>JAEEVO010000139.1 GCA_016290905.1 Lachnospiraceae bacterium
TTCGATAATACTGTTCAATAAATACTCCTTTTCTTAATTAACCTCCGCCAGCCGTTCCACGCCCGACTCGGCCTGATCTTCACCGGGATCTTGGTTTGTCATCACAACAGAAACCTCTCCGGTTTTACAGTTCATTTTCAGCATGCACTGTCCGTTCTCTCCCCAGCCTTGCGATACCAATATGTCGTCTCCACGCCGGAACAAACCAAGCCCTACCCACGAAAAGTTCTCCGCGGGCCTTATCATCTCCTTCGCCGATTCCGTTCGAAGCAAAGAGCTCCTGCCGTTTACAGCCTCAATAAAATCTTTTGCGATCATCATCAGTTCTCTCGGTGTGCTCCACAAGCCCGACGCTGCGAGATCCGGAATCTGAGGGTACTTTCCCGGTAGCAACGAGCCTTCGCTGTCATATCCCGCTGCCATGTTTTTGTTTTTCTCCCGAAGCTCAAGATTCTTCAGTGAGGCAAAGAAAGTCTGCTTAAGACCTAACGTCTCAAAAACATATTTTGCTACAACTTCCTCAAAATCGCAATGCGTAACCTCACCGATCATCAGTTGCAGGACACAGTACCCGGCATCGCTGTATTCAAATTCCGATCCGGGTTGTTTTTCCGACATGGCTTTCCGCTTATTATATGCAGTTCTGCCCTCCAGAACATCCAGCAACCCGACCTCGGGATCACTGCGTCGAAGTCCGTAAAACGAATCTTCCCCGTCGATGATCCCCGAGGTGTGACTAAGTATCGATCTTACTGTCGCTTCGCTTTCCTTTCCTTCCGGAGTAAGAAGCTTCCACCGGCTAAGATAGCGGTTGACAGGTTCGTCAATACTGAACAGTCCCTCTTCACTGAGCCTCATCACGGTTATTCCGGTAACAAACTTTGATATCGAACACGCAGGGAAAACAGTAATCCCATCCACCGGAATACCTTTTTCCTTATCTGCAACCCCGTTAAACTTTAATGTCTCTCTTCCTGCTGCGTCCCTGTATGCGCAGCTCACCCCGGGGAATCGTTCATAAATCTTTTGTTCCCCGCTTTCAGGGGCGGATGCCATATACTCACGAAGCGCCACGTGTTCCCTCTGATAAGAACCTCTTTTTTCTTCATTTTCATCAGCATAGGACTCATGTTTGGAAAAAATATCGATTGCTTGCTGCAGAGGAATCCACTCGGGCTGTACCCCTCGTTGTTTTTCAACATCGGTAAGTTTCATATGTCCTTTTCCTGTCACTTCACAAACAAAGTAATACCCGGTATAACAGTATTCCTCATAATACTCATGCATGACAAGAAAGTTTCGGAGAGGTCGGACAATTACCCCTGTTTCCTCCTCTACCTCACGGATCACGCACAGATCCGGAGTCTCTCCTTCTTCTACTCCTCCTCCGGGGAGTAGCCACCAGCCGGAATTTAGTTCGTGAGTGAGGAGGATTTTTCCATCTTGTATGATGATCGCACGGCTGCCCTCACGTGTCTTTTTATAAGTTTCAAACCGGTTCGCACCAAGTATTTCTACAGTCTTCATATTCTTCCCTTCTACCGTGCCATATATGCGTACAGCGTCACCCACTTGTTCTCTTCCCCTACATTGCCGGCCTTGAATGCCGGTACGCTTTTTGAAGCAGTCAGCACATATCTGCCGTTCTCCAGTCGGTGCTGATCCAGTACCTTGTAACCGGCCTGCATGGCCTCCGATTCCGGCACGCACCCGAGAACACGCAGGGCGTAAACGATCTGATGTGCCCCGATCTTGATAGGATCGGGCGGATAGAACGTCCCCAGCATCACGTCCACCATGGGAGTTTTCATGTCGTCTGTCCGGTAGAAAATGTTTCGTTTGGTGAAATAATGCACCAGCGCGTCTTCGCAGGCCGACGCATATCCCTGCAAGTGCAGCTCTGCCACAAGTAAAAGGTATTCCACCGTCAATCGCGCACAGCTCTTGTGGGGCTTCTTCGGATCGTTGATCTTCTTGTTTGTGCTGATACATCCGAATCCGCCGTCATCTTTGATGAGCTTAAGGACGGAATCAACCTCATTCTTAACGACATCTTCAGTATAGTATCCCAGCTTAACAAGATTCCTGAGCAGAAGCGGTTCGCCGCACAGCATCTTGAAGCCTGTGCTTTCGATAAGAGCGAACACCTCGCTGTCGATATCCGCACCGATATCGTCTCTTGTCAGCCCCCATTCTGCAAATGCCATGATCGCATCATACTTGTCCCACGGCTTGTCTTTCTTTAATTTCTTAAGTCCACGCTCATAGACTTTACTGCCGAGCAGTTCCTTTTTGCAAGCAATAACTCTTTCATCATTGTCAGAATAATGCTCAAGCTCCTTCAGGGTTCTGAGCCTTACCTCCGGATTACTTTCTTCCAATAGCCAATCTAAAACGGTTTTATCCATCTTTTCGCCCTCCTGATTACAGAACACGGGTCAATGCTCTGAGATTTACATCACAGCATTGACCCCGTATTTCAAAACTGTTACTTCTTCAATACTGTCACTTCTTCTTTACAGGAATCCAGATTGCACAGTGATAATCCGAAGAGCTCGGGTCTTCCGAACCGTACCACTCAATGTTCGCATGGCCCGGGAACTCAAAATCGGGATTACCCGGCAGCCACTCTTTCCAGATTTTTGTATTTACATCCTGAAGCGCCTTGGGGCACGGGCCATAACAATCAAAAATAGCCCAGTCGGAATCCGGAAGCTCATAAACGCTCATGCCCTCCGGAACTTCGCCGCCCTTATAAATGCCTGCAACGAAGTAACGGAACTTACCTCCGCCGACATCATCAACACAAACACCGTATTCACCGATACTATTTTCTACGATTGCCTGTTCACAGGCGTTTGCGGGTGCATTGCCTTTCCAGACATTGCCCGCATATTTTTCTCGAACCTCATCCCAGAACTTGGGGATTTCCACATAAGAAGTTTCACCGTCAAATTCTCTTGCAAAACCGATAACTTTAAAGCCTTTCATTGTTTTGATCTTGTAGTCCATCTGATTACCTCCGCGAATAGAAATTTCGATCTTCAAAGGGAGAAATGCCTTTACGGGTGCACCTTCCCGTACCTGTGAAGGGCTCGCGCCATGAAAACGCGAAAATGCTTTTGTAAAGCTTTCGGGTGTTTCATAGCAGTAGCGGAATGCGATATCGATTATCTTCTCATCCGTTTTCTGAAGGTCGAGAGCCGCCTTGTACAACCTGCGGTTTCTGATATACTCGCCCGTCCCGTACCCGGTCATCAGCGAAAAGCCCTTCTGAAAAAAGAACGGGGACATAAACACCCGGTCGGCAACATCCTGCGCACTGATGTTGTCCTCCAGATGCTCTTCCATGAAATCGATAGCCTTCCTGATGCAAGTAAGCCACTCCATCTGTCTCTTTCCTTCTCTTTCTATTCTATGCGAAGCTTCAAAAGAAATCCTGTCAGTTTATGTTCTGTTTTGTCCGGTTGATCATAAGAATTGAAAAAAAGACAATATCAAATCCTCATATCTTTCTGTTATCAGATCTATTCTTTCTCCTGCAGCCTTAAAACCGTCTATGATCCGGCGGTTATCCTGTTTCAGTTGGTCAGGTGTACAACACGAATCATCCATTCTTGTTTCAATATCCGAAGCATGTGCCTTTATCTCTTCAAAATGCGAATCTATGTATTCTTCAGTCATAGCTAAGCAAATAAACCGTATCGACTTAAGATACTGTGCATCAAAAGCATTTCTCCAATTAAAGGGTATATAACAGCCCTCAACAATAAGGTTCTGTTCATTTTCAATCGCAGTCTTTATTATCTCTTGAACAATTGGCCACAGGTAATCCGTAAGTTCATTGTCATCTTCCGGTGTCAGATCTGTATTCCCGCTACGAATCAGCCCCATCTTCAAATGATCAATTGAAAGATACGGATATTTGTATTTTTCAAGCATCCTTTGCGCCAACAACGTTTTCCCAACATGAGATGCTCCTGTAATAATTATTATCATCTTTACCTCATCAAATTTAGATTATATTGCACGGAATATAGTTATTGTTTGCAGATCTTTAGGGAACTCTTTTCAAGCTACTTCTCCAATCCTGTATATTCTCGTAAATCTAATACAGCAATCAGTTCTTCCCCATCCATGTCTCCGGTTTCCTCGAATC
>JAEEVO010000140.1 GCA_016290905.1 Lachnospiraceae bacterium
TTGCAATTTTCGCTGTTTGCCTTCAAAAGCTGTACCGGCGGAACGGTCCCATATTCTCCACAGTCAAAACTTACGGCATAAACCGTATCGCTGGTGGCCGAGAGTGTAAAATCTTTTAAGCCCTTCACTTCGGAAGCATTTGCTGCAACATAGTAATGATCCTGACCGTTGACAGAAGTTTTAAAGGTTTTCCCGGGTTCGATTGCAACATTACCTTCTTCCCACTGGAAACAAAAGCTGTTTGCACTGACAAAGTCAGTTTCATTTTTCCAGCTTAGGTAAACAGCCTCTCCCCGTTCACTGGAATAAATACCCGCCTTGGTTCCCTTTGCGGTAACTTGGCCTCCGTTGATTATTATTCTTCCGCCGGACATGATCCCGTAATTATTATCATCAGTTTCGGAACCCTTTGCTTCTGCATAGACCTCACCATTGTTAATCGTTATAGAATCGGCCTTTATTCCGGATGCACCGTTCCCTTCGGTAACAGATCTGATACTGCCGCCGTTCACTGTGATACTATCACAGTATATAGCATTACCGTTATCGCCGCTTGTATGAGCCTCTATGGTACCTCCGTTTATTGTAATGTTCCCGGCACTGTATAAAGCATATCCGTTAGCATACGTTGAAGAGGCTATAACAATTCCGCCATTGATGATGATATCACCACCGTTTATTTCTTTCCCTCCACCGATACCGGCAGTCTCCTTTTCACCTGTTGCGATCAATTTTCCGGATTCAGCTGCCTGTCCGTATATTTTTAATGTATTTCCGTTGCTGACTTTGATACCTTTTTTTGCCGTTAAGGTTTTTCCGTCACAGAGTATTAAATTGGCTGTCCCGGATACAGTGATGCGGTCCTCTATCTCAACCTCACTTTTCACTACATACCAGCCGCCATTTCCCCACTCTTTTGTATCTGCACTGATCACGGTGTAATCACTTACCGTGCTGTCTTGATTATCATCATTAAAATACGATATGGCATCAGCCGCTTTTGCGGTCAGATCCATACCGGCAGTGTACATATTACCATAATAAAACTGAGTACCAATGCTGATACTTTCCTTATTCGTTTTCCCATAACGAAACTACCTCCGTTTTATCTTTCTCGTTTTCGTGAATCGAATCTATTTTACCCTTATCGGTATTACTCTGGTTCCGGCAGGCTTTGTGTAAACGTAAGTTCCGGCTTTGGTAGTGATGGTCACGTCGGTTCCCTGCTTTGCGTGTACTATGAGCAGGCCGTTTGCGAGTCCGGAGGTGTCTACGGATGTAGCTCCGGTGACCTCGATATTCTTTGCTTTTGTGCCGACAAGGTTTTCTTTTTTATCTGTGAGTATAAAGAACATCCTGTCATCTGCGGCAGTCATTTTGTCATCATTTTCCAGAACTATCGCATAGTTGGTATCCGTATATTCTTCTCCGTTTACGGTCGCTTTTGCGATATATCTTACGGCAGAATTTGCGGGTACGTCCTCAGGACAGAAATCTGTCCCGTCCTCTTTTTTAAGCCATCTTTTTCCTTCCGTTCCGTCTTCTAAAAGACTAAACGTGCCCTGTGCAAGTTCCTCGCCTGCCACATTATAAGCATATACGGTTACTTCCTGCCCGGAGAGGCCTGTCTCTTTACGGTCTTTTCTTGTAAATCCGTAGACCCAGACTCTCATGTCATGTCCGGGATTATCATCGTAATTACCGAATACGGTGAGATATGTTCCGTCTTTTCCGTTAATGTTTGATACCGACCTGGAATAGAGCCATTCTGACGGCTTCATTCCATCCATGGTCTTGCCGTCGGCTGCTTCGTCAAGGATCCTGGACATAAGCTCCTTGGATGTAAAACCGCAGCTGTCTTCTTTTTCATATTTGGTCCTGAGCTCATTTACTTTTATCCAGTAATCGTATGTGCCGGGGGTGCTGAGCGCGGTATCAAGATAGTAAATGCTGTAGGCTGCCGATGAGTCAGAGAAAGAACGGTTTGCTTTATCTCCGTCGGTTACAACTCCGTTGACGCATTCCCATCCCGCATAATCGATAAGGTCTGCATGTGACGGAAGTATTCCGCCTCCGCCGGGGATTCCTTCCGCTGCGAGCACGGTTCCGGGAAGCGTAACTCCTTCCCATATCCATTGTCCGTGATCAAATCCTATGGCGGTGTCATTATACTGGAGCCACAAATGCGAGGTCTCATGTAAAAGCCCTGCAATGCATTGCTCCAGATCCGTTGAATGTACAGGTATGCCCATTTCTACGCCGTTTATATCAGCTGCCTGTTCATTTACCCTGTGTGCCAATGTCTCGTCCGTCATGATCCAGGTGATTCCCTGGGTTTCGAAGTCATCTGCCATCGGCCCCAATATCTGTACCATGAGGGGATAATATTTCTTCCATATTTCCTGAAGTTCCGCCTCGGTACACGGCCACTTGTCTCCTACTACGGTCAGCTTCGGGATGTTATTCATCTCCTTTGTTGTCAGAATGTGTACATATCCGTCGTCAACGGCTTTCTTCTCAATAATGTCAAACTTGATCTTCACAGTGCCTTTATAAGATCCGATGCCCTTGACTTTTACGGTTCCCTGCCCAACATTTTTGTTGTTCGAGTAAGTTACTTTATAGTCTTTGCCCTTCTTAAGGGTCTTGCTTTTATAGGTTACGGTTACCTTGGGTTTTACAGCCTTTCCCGTGTATTCATAAGACGTTTGTGCAATAGTTACTACGCATTTGCGTACGCTTACGGCACTCTTGGCTTGTGTCAGTTCTTCCGGGGTTAATACAAGCATAAGCGCAACCAATAGTATCCATGAAACTGCCTGATATATTCTTTTCTTATTCATATTAACCTCCGATCTGTAAAGTGGTGTTTTCCTTTCCCGAATGTGTCGTTCAATGTGTTGTTTAATGTGTCGTTTAGAGTCTTGATGTGTCGTTTTCTTGGGTTACTTTATTGAGCACACTATATCGGGAGAATCGTAATCATCAGAGAGTGTTCCACCCATTTTTAGGTTTTCTACAATACTTGCAATACTCACCCATTACGTGTCCTGATGCAAATCCTTTTTCCCAAACATGGTTAAAAGTAGGGCTTTGGGGACATTCAATTACTTCAGCTTGCCCGATTTTCCCTTCTCCGCCAATAACTTTTTTCAGTTCGTCTTCTTTGAGTTTCTGCTCCATTTCGCTACCCCCATTCATTAGAATAGTATACCACAATCCGGGGTGTTTGTCATCTCTTTCTGACGCATACCCTGTACAGTCTTTTCTCAAGCTTATATCTTGTCATTATCTCTTCCTTCATGTATTCGATATCGAAGTCTTTAAAGAAATACCGGATATCGTCATCATCGAAGAATCTTTTTATCGTTTTGCCTTCCATCTCGTAGACGTGGGGCTCTATCTCCCTGCCGTCGCCTGCCCCATGGAGTACGTCATTGACGGAATTTACCCGCAGTATCATGTGCCCGCCCGGCTGCAGTATCCTGTTTATCTCGTCAAGGATCTTTTTTGTGTCCTTCTCGAGGAAATAATGCAGGCAGAGGTCCGCTATGACGATTTCGAAGCTTCCGTCCTCAAATGGCATGCCGTCCAGCATGTTGAAGCATTTTATGTCATAACATTCCGGAAAGTTTTTTGCGATATTCATTATGGCATTCGGTGACTGGTCGCAGGATATCACCTTTTTCCCTTTGCTTATGAGGTAGAGGGTGTCGTTCCCGCTTCCGCATCCCAGATCCAGTATGGGCTTTTGCGCCGCCATGATCAAGTCGTCAAACCGTTCCAGCCAGTCATCTACCTTTATGCTCGCCCTGTCGTATTCCTTGTGTCTGTCATCCCAGTATTCCAGGGATTTTTGTCTGTATAATTCTTCCATGTGAGTGCCTTTCACCTTGCTTTATTTTTTAGTCGTTCATTTTACCATTGATCTCCTTTTATGTTATGATTTAATATTGTGTATTAAGATCCTTCGCTAACGCTCAGGATGACAAAGGTAATCCCCGGAGGGGAAGGCTTAATGCCATTAGAACTGACCGCTGTCGCGTTAGCACTTTAGTCAAAGTCACCTCGAAAACGCCTTCAGCGTTTCCTCGGTAACAAAACGATGCTCCGCATCTCATTTCAGTCGGGGCTTGAACCCCGCCTGAAACGA
>JAEEVO010000044.1 GCA_016290905.1 Lachnospiraceae bacterium
CCACCTCTTAGCGTAGCGAAGGTGGGGGGAGATCTTCGTTTCAGGCGGGGTTCAAGCCCCGACTGAAATGAGATGCGGAGCATCGTTTTGTTACCGAGGAAACGCTGAAGGCGTTTTCGAGGTGACTGTGACGTCCGTCCTCTTTGGTTTAAGAGGGCGGTTTTTCTTACATAAAAACAGAGCTTACACGAGCGGTCTTAAAGAGGGAAATCACATGGTCATAAAAAATGCTGAGCTGGAAATCGTATGCGGAGTTACAAGCACACTGCCCAAGAATATTTTACCTGAATTTGCATTTTCCGGGAAGTCAAATGTGGGTAAGTCATCACTGATAAATTCCCTTATGTTGCGGAAAAACCTGGCAAGGACTTCAGGACAGCCGGGGAAAACGCAGACCATAAATTATTACAAGGTTAACAATGAGTTTTACTGCGTGGACCTGCCGGGTTACGGGTATGCTAAGGTTTCAAAGGAAATCAAGGCAAAATGGGGTAAGATGATAGAAAAATACTTAAGGACTTCCAAGGTTCTGACTACGGTTTTCCTTCTGGTTGACATAAGGCACGAACCCGGTGAAAACGATAAGACCATGTTTGAATGGGTGGTAGCAAACGGTTTTGACCCGGTGGTCATATGCACTAAGATGGATAAGATAAGCCGTTCGCAGGTACAGCATCAGGTCTCTGTTATAAGAAAGGGACTGGGAGCAGGAAAGGATATAACCTTTATCCCTTTTTCTGCGGAAACAAAGCAGGGAAGGGATGAGATATGGGCTCTCATGGATGAGAGGATCGCAGCGTTCAACAGTGAAGCTGCAGTCGTTATTTCAGAAGATGACCTATAAGCATCGGATAGATGTCCTCTGCAGTTTTGTTCCAGTTTGAACAGATTTTTTTTGCGGATTTTTCCGAAGAGGAGCTTAGGTTCATCTCGAGTATCATGGTGCCGTTTTCCTCAATACAGAGGTTAGACATATATTGGTTAAGCCCGTATTGGTAATACTTGCTCCTTACGGAATAGTCATTATGTATTGAAAATTTGTTTTCTTTGATATACAGGTCGATATCATCCTTCATGCTCCGGGAGATTTCGCCCGAAAGAAGCTTTAATACGTTCCGGCCTTCTTCGGTTATGCTGTAAAGAGTCTTGTTCTGAGAAAAGATCTCAGAGACATAGCCGTCGCTTACAAGCTCTCCGAGGTCCTGCTGGAAAGTAAAGTAATCGGTATAATCATCTTTCAAAAGAAAGAAACTGAGCCTGTTTGTCGTTACAGGCACAGCTATTTTAGAGAGCAGATACAGTGTGGATATTTTGTATATTGTTTCCGTTTCCTTCATGATCGGGCCTTTCTTTAAGAAAGAGATTTTTATGACGCAGATACAGTATACAACGATTTGCGATAAAGTGCAAGAGTCATTGTGAGTAACGGGACCTTAAAAGGAAGGAGAAGTGCTGTTGATCCATATAGAGCTGCCGGAGGATGTAAGATATATCATTTCTTCGCTAAAGGCTGAGGGACATGAGGCATATGCCGTGGGCGGATGCGTCAGGGACTGTCTTTTAAATACTGCCCCGAAGGACTGGGATATTACTACTTCCGCTTTTCCGGATGATGTAAAGAGAATATTTCCAAGGACAATAGATACGGGGATCAAGCACGGGACGGTCACGGTTATGCTTAAGGGTACGGGATATGAGGTAACGACCTACCGGGTGGACGGAGAATATCTGGACGGACGCCATCCCGAAAACGTATCCTTTACCGGAAATCTTGATGAGGATCTGAAAAGAAGGGATTTTACGATAAACGCCTTTGTTTACAGTGACGAGACGGGCGTAAAGGATCTATTCGGAGGACTTGACGATTTAAAAAACGGGATAATACGCTGCGTGGGAAACCCTGAAGAACGCTTTGGGGAGGACGCTTTGAGGATACTGAGGGCGATCAGATTTGCTGCAAAGCTGGGATTTGAAGTTGAACCCGAAACTTACAGGGCCTGTATCAAGCTGAGGCAGAACCTTTCAAAGGTCAGTAGTGAACGCATAAAGGCGGAGCTTGATAAGATACTTGTATCACCTAATCCCGGACATATTTCCGTATTAAGGGAAATGGGTATATCACAGGTTATAATGCCGGAGCTCGACAGAGCAGACATATCAGGGCTTTCCGCCGCACTTGAAAGAGCGGAAGCGGAGCTTCCTATAAGATGGGCCGTGCTGTGCTTTTTCCTTGCTCGCAGTGACAGGGATTCGGCCTCGGAACTGATGCGACGTCTTAAATTTGACAATAGGACACGTGACAGAGTGCTGCTGTTTATAAGGATTGCAGAGGGAAAGCTTCCCGTTCCGCGAGATCCGGAGTTTAGAAAAGCCTGCAGGATACTGATAAATCATACAGGAAAAGAAGATGTCTTTGCTTTCCTTTCCTTCTGTGAGGCGCTTTCGGCGGCGTTCCCGGTATTTGATAATGATTATGAGACAATCCTACAAGAAATAAAGGATATTTTTGAGAAAAAAGAATGCACGTCCTTAAAGGAGTTGGCGGTAAACGGAAGGGACATACTTGAGATATCGGATGTCGGCGGAGCAGAGATAGGAAGGATACTCGAAGCGCTTTTAAGGAAGGTAATGGATGAGCCGGAGCTTAACCGGAAAGAAGAGCTTCTAAAGCTTGTTCCGGAGATGGCTGGAGCTTGATAAAAACAGGGGGTGATGGGTACGGAGAGTTACAAAAAAATATTGATCCTCTGCGCTGTGCTTGCAGCCGGGATAATAGGTGTATCCGTTCTTTTTGCCCTGAAAAACGATGAGCCCAAAACACATAAAACACAACCCGGTTCACAGGAGAGCGGAGAACTTACGCCGGAAGAACCGGAAAAGCAGGAAGTGATGATAAAGGAGATAAACCTTGATGCTTCCTTTATAACGGTGGAAGATTTGGACGACGGTCAGACGGCCTCATATGTATTTACCGGCGGATCGGATATACGGACAAAGACAGGACGGAACATTTCCGCCGCGATGCTGAGTCCGGGCAATATAGTTAAGATTTCGGCCGATGAAAACGGAAAGCTTCTTTCACTCTATGGGCACGATCGGGTATGGAGTTATAAGAATGTCGAAAGGATGAAGATTTATACCGATCCGAAAAAGATAGAGGTCGGGAGCGCGATTTACCGTTATGACAGGCTGAATGTTTTAAATGAAGGAGAATTTGTAAGTATTGACAGCGTACTTCCGGACGGTACGGACATATTTGATCTGTACGGCATAGATGACAGGGTTCTTCTTATAAAAGTAAATACCGGACACGGATACCTTACTCTGCAGAATGAGAAGGCTTTCATAGGCGGGACCATACATTACGGAGTCGGGAAGAGTGCCGAGGTTACCGAGAACCTTAATATCGCATTAAGAGAAGGTGATTATGACGTAACCGTCGAAAACAACGGTAGTGAAGCAAAGGCAACTATAAGGATAAAGAATACGGAGACCACTGCTTTCAATCTTGACGGATACGGGCCGGAGCCGGTAGTTTACGGAGAAGTTGTATTCAAGATAGATCCCGAAGGAAGCGACCTGTATATAGACGGGGTAAAGACAGCCTATAAGGATCCTGTGAAGCTCATACGCGGAACGCATGAGATAGAAGCAGTGCTTGGCGGATACAATTCCTATAAGGGTGCGATAGATGTGGATACCGAAGGCTGTACAAAACAGATAAAGCTTTCACCCGCACCTCAGGAAAAGCCGGAGGATATAGTGTATGAGGAAACAAACGGCGGTGAAAATACCGTAACGCCTCCTGTAAATACAGGACCTGATGTCGGAGAACCGATAAGGGACGGAACCGACAACGCCGATCTGTCGGAATACTCCAATGTGGATATCCCGGGGTCTACGAGTGATGACGGGGATAACGGGAAAATAGAGGTTATTGACGGAGATAAGCAGTCAAGTCTTAATTCCGGCCTAAACGGAGGAAATCCGGGAAACAATAACGACGGAAAAGACAAGCCCGGAGGAATAACCATTGTTGTAAGCGGTGATGGAGAAGATGACGGAAATGAGGAAGACGTGGGTAACGAAGATCTCGGGAAGGAAGAGAACGGTAACGACGGTTCCGAAGGTAATGAAACGGAGAATGACGTAACGGGTCCCGGAAACTCTGACGGAAACACGAAAAGCACCGGACATCTTGTGATACGGACTTCCGACGGAGCGGAAATATATATAAACGGAGAATATAAAGGAACCGTAAAAAACGGAGAACTGAAAGTCGCGAAGCCGCCCGGAGTCATAGAGCTTGAACTGAAAAAGGACGGATATATCACGAAAAAATACACGATAACCCTTGATGATGCGGAGAAAGAGGAGGTGTACAGATTTCCGGAAATGACACCTGCGTCATGAAAGAATGCAAATTAGACATTTCTATTCCGCAAAAAAATGTCTTTAAGCTTAAGGGGAAAAAATATATAATACCCGGTAACAAAATAAATCAAATATTTATAACTACGCGGGATGTTTAAGTAAAAAAAATAAACATATAATAACAAAAAAGAAAGGGGAGTATCATGAGTTTAAATTTTAAGTCTACCTCGGATCTTAAGGTTTCACCGGGACTGATAAAGGCAGTGGTGATAGTCGCAATCTTAGTGGTCCTCGGATTAAACTCTTTTTACACGATCAATGAACAGGAGGCGGCGGTTGTAACTACCTTCGGTATAGCATCGGCAACGACCGATTCGGGTCTGCATTTTAAGATACCTTTTATACAGAAGGTTCAGAAGGTTGATACGACCATAAAGGGCTTCCCTATCGGATATGATTCTCAGACAAACGCATCCATAGAGGATGAGTCCCTGATGATAACTTCCGATTATAACTTTGTAAATGTCGACTTCTATATAGAATACAGGGTAACAGACCCGGTAAAGGCTCTTTATGCTTCGGAAAATTACGAAGCGATATTAAAGACTATCGCACAGTCAAGCATAAGAGCGGAGATCGGTTCTTATCCGGTTGACAGTGTCATCACTACAGGAAAGAGTGAGATACAGGCAAATATCCGTGAAAAGATAATACGTCATCTGGAGACGCATGATATAGGTATTACTTTGATCAATCTGACCATACAGGATGCCGAGCCTCCGACAGCGGAAGTGCTTGAAGCTTTCATGAATGTTGAGTCGGCCAAGCAGGGTGCGGATACCGCCAAGAATAACGCCAATAAGTATATGAACGAGCAGATACCTGCTGCACAGGCAGAGGTGAACAAGATCAAACAGGAAGCCGAAGCAACTAAGGAAGCACGTATCAATGAGGCCAAAGGACAGGCGGCAAGGTTTAACAAACTGTTTGAGGAATATAAAAAATATCCGCTTATAACAAAACAGCGTATGTTCTATGAAGCTATGGAGGAGGTACTGCCTGACCTTAAGGTTATAATAGACGGCAGTGAGGCCGGAGATATTCAGAAACTTCTTCCCTTAGAGTCACTTACCGCTACCGAGTAACGGTACTTAACAGTATTTCGTAACTTGGAAAAAATTAAAACAGGAGATTGATATGAACGATAATAATACAGATGCTAAGAGCAGCAGGGCAGAGGATGATAAGATAGAGCGCATCCGCCAGCCGAGATCGAAAACTCCGCTCATTATAGCCCTGGTCGTAGTTGTTCTCGGTGTAATAATATTTATAAATTCCATGGTCATAACCAATGAAAATGAATACAAACTGATAAAGCAGTTCGGAAAGGTTGAAAGGATCGTAACCAGTGCGGGACTTTCGTTTAAGATACCTTTCATACAGACAAGCGACAAGCTGCCGAAGACAATGCTTCTTTACGATCTGACAGCTTCCGATGTAATCACGCAGGACAAGAAGACGATGGTGGTCGACAGTTATGTTCTCTGGATGATAACCGACCCTCTGAAGTTCACACAGACACTGACCAACATTACTAATGCTGAAGGACGTATAAATACGATAGTTTATAACTCCATGAAAAATATCATAAGCAGCATGGATCAGAGTGATGTGATCAGTTCGCGTGACGGAGCTCTCAGCCAGGCGATAATGAACAATATCGGATCGAGCGTGGATCAGTACGGTATCCGTCTGGTGGCAGTAGAGACAAAACACCTTGATCTGCCGAGCGATAACAAGGCTGCGGTTTATGAACGTATGATCTCGGAACGAAACAACATCGCAGCATCCTACAGTGCAAACGGTGAGGCTGACGCTAAGATAATCCGTACCGAGACGGATAACAAGATCATTGTGGATGTTTCCGAAGCCGAGGCAGAGGCAGAAGAGATAATAGCCGAGGGCGAAGCCGAATACATGAGGATACTTTCAGAGGCATACAACACACCCGAAAGAGCAGAGTTCTATACCTTTGTAAGAGCTCTCGATGCGGCAAAGAAATCACTTAAGGGGCAGAAAACCCTGATCTTAAGCTCGAACTCACCTCTTGCGGAGATTTTTAATAAAGTTGAGTAAAAGACTTAGATTTTTCACAATTATAATATATAATGTTGCTATTCACGGCTTCGCTGCAAGTCGTGAATAGTACCTGTTTTTAAGCAAAAAATCATATTACGGAAGGAAAAGAAATGAAAAAGATTGCAGCAGGCATATTAAGCCTGATGATGCTTTTGTTAGTAGCTTGTTCTAACGGGACGGAAGATACGGCAACGACACCTACACCCGATCCTGCAAACAATCTGCCCGAAAGGGAAGAAGGAAGCAATATCATTACGGGATATAAGAAAGGGGATGTATCGCTTCCGATTTATATCGGGGTCAAGTATTATCAGAGATCTACTGAAGTAACAGACGAAGAGATACAGGACAGACTGGATGATTTTGCATCTATCTATAAGAAAAAGGTAGAAGTTACGGACAGGGATACCGTACAGGCCGGTGATGTTGTTGACATCGATTATGAAGGACTAAAGGACGGAGCCGCATTTGATAAAGGAAGCGGAAGCGCAACGGATCTGGTCATAGGATCGGGACAGTATCTTAAGGAGTTTGAGGATGGGATCGTTGGGCAGAAAAAAGGTTCGTTTTCAATAAACGTTACCTTCCCGGAGGATCACAAAAATAAAGATCTTGCCGGAGCTACCGTCGTTTTCAATATTACGCTTAAAGGAATCTACTATTATGATATCCCGGAGTTCACGGATGAATTCATTTCGGAAAGATCGAGCGGAAAGTATAAAAATGTCGATGAGTACAAGGATTATATAAGGAATCTTATTACAAAAGAGAAGGAAGAATCCGCCCAGTTAAGCAAAGAAGAGGAGATTGCCCATACGCTTGTTGACACAGCCGTGTATAATAAGGATCTTACATCCGAGATTGATTATATGGTGACATCCTTAAAGAATAACTACAACAATCTGGGTATAGAGAAATACGGAGTTGACGGTGCGGGATATCTGTATTACGAGATAAATCTGTCTTCGTCAAGCTATGAGCAGTATGTTCGTGATGAGGCGGAATACAGCGTAAAATTCAGCTATGTTATGTCGGCCATAGCAGACGATCAGAATTTCCAGGCAACCGAAGCGGAAATAGAAGAACTGACCAGTAACATAATGACCAAGTATCATTACGGAAGCAAGGATGTATTGTATAACGAGATAAAGAAAAATTTCGGGATAGAAGGCGCTGAATATATGAAGGAACAAGTACGCCTGAACAAAGCGTCAGAGCTTGTTCTTAATTCCGCAATTCCCGTAAAGGCTGAGGATGATGCTGAAACAGGATCCGGCTCCGGAGCAGAAACCAAATGATCCGTACCTTTTGAAATTTTGTTTGCTTACAGAAAGGGTTTAAAATGAAAAAAATAATTGCAGTCGTATTATGTCTTGCTTTATGTATGTCGCTTGCCGCGTGCGGAGGTTCTGAAAAGCAGAGTACAACAGGGAAAAACATAATCACGGGCTATAAGAACGGGGACGTTACTCTCGGACAATATGTGGGGCTCACCTATAAACCTTATTCAACGGAAGTTACGGATGAAGAGGTTGAAAAAGCTTTTACAGCATATATGGAATCGAAAAAGGAGAAGGTTGAGGTAACCGACAGATATGATATCCGTGAAGGTGATTTCGTAACCGTTGATTATGTTGGGAAAAAGGACGGTGTCGAATTTGAAGGCGGAACCGGGACCAAGGAGAATCTTGAGATCGGATCGAATACTTTTATCAAGGATTTCGAACAGGGTCTTATAGGTAAGAAGAACGGTACTTCGTTTACAATAGATGTTACTTTCCCCGAAAACTATAAAACCGCAGCTCTTGCAGGACAGCCTGCGACCTTTGATATAACGGTAAAGGGGATCAAAGAGTGGAAGATCCCGGAAGCCACTGATGCGTTTATAACAGAAAAGACCTCCGGTGAGTTTACGACAGTGGAAGGATATAAGGCAAATCTCAAGGCACAGATCAGGGCCGAAAAAGAACAGGAGGCCGAGCTGGAAAAAGAGAACGAGGTCGTTCAGAAGCTGATAGAGAATACTACCTATAACATTGATATGGAGCCTGAGATACAGAGAGGCTTTGAATCAATCAAGAACTATTACGAGACTATCATAAACGGTACGTACGGCATTGATCCCGCAACATTTTACGGAATTTCCACAGAGGACTTTGAAAATACCCTTCGCAGTCAGGCGGCCATCTCCGTAAAGTTTGAGTATGCCCGTTCGGCAATTGCTGAAGCGGAAAGATTTACTGTAACAGATGAAGAAATAGATAATCTTACCCAGGATCAGATGGATCAGTACGGATTTACCAGTGTAGAAGAGTACTATCAGAAAATAGCGGAAAACTTTGACGGAGCATCCGGAAGGGATTATATTACAGAGCTTATAAAGCTGGAAAAGGCCGAGAAACTGATCTTTTCATCGGCTGTTCCCGAAACGGGTTCCGGAAGCTGAGACAGCACTTAAAAATAATTCTTGACAATTATCGGAATTTAATATATATTCACTTTAATGGTTTATACCGTTACAGAGTATAATGCATATTTTAAATGCAATGACGGAGAGGATTAGTTAAACGGAAGTGTCAGAGAGAACGGTTCACGGCTGAAAGACCGTTTCATGAAAGTTTAATGAAGGTAGCTCCTGAGCGGTGCTTCTGAAAAATACCTTTTGTTCCGAATGCACATGACTGTGAAAACCAAGGGATTATGGTTCTTTGGCAGACAGCGGATTTTGGATGCGAAGGGTAAGTGTAGGAAGCAACGGGAAGTCCCGTTACAGACGAGCAGCTTGTTTGAGCTTGCGTAAATGAGACCGGTTTAAGCATATGTTTTTAAGCAGCTTACTCTCCGGTGAATTAAGGTGGTATCACGATAGCCCTCATCGTCCTTATGCGGTGGGGGCTTTTGTGTTGAAAAAGTTACTATTTGCGGCTAATCTGTTTTAAATGCAAAGCGCGAGTTCGCTTGCAGATTTGCATTTATGTAGATTGAGCCGAAAGGCTTCCCCTCAAGGGGAAGGCTGAAGAAGGAGGAAATTATGGCAGAGAAAGAATTAATGGCTAAAACCTACGATCCGAAACAGATCGAAGACAGACTTTACTCCAAGTGGGTAGAAAAAAGATACTTCCATGCAGAAGTAGATGAAACAAAGAAACCCTTTACCATCGTGATCCCGCCCCCCAATATCACGGGACAGCTTCACATGGGACATGCACTGGATAACACCATGCAGGATATCCTTATCCGTTTCAAGCGTATGCAGGGATATAATGCACTCTGGCAGCCCGGAACAGACCATGCTTCCATAGCTACTGAGGCAAAGATCGTTGAGACTCTTAAAAAAGAAGGCACATCAAAGGAAGAACTCGGACGAGAGAAATTCTTAGAGCGTGCATGGGCATGGAAAAAGGAATACGGTGGAAGGATTGTTAGCCAGCTTAAGAAGCTTGGTTCATCCTGTGACTGGGAACGTGAGAGATTCACAATGGATGAAGGCTGCAATAAGGCAGTTACAGAAGTATTTACAAAGCTTTATGACAAGGGCTGGATCTACAAGGGCTCACGTATCGTAAACTGGTGTCCTGTTTGTCAGACATCCATCTCTGATGCTGAGGTTAATTATGAGGAGCAGCAGGGACATTTCTGGCATATCAAGTATCCTTTTATAGAGGCTGACGGATCGATATCCAAGACCAGATTCCTGGAGTTTGCTACCACACGTCCCGAGACCATGCTCGGTGATACCGGTATAGCAGTTAATCCTGATGATGAGAGATATTCGGACATAGTAGGCGGCTACGTATGGCTTCCTTTTGTTGACAGAAAGATACCGATCATCGCCGACAGCTATGTAGAGAAGGATTTCGGAACGGGCGTAGTTAAGATCACACCCGCTCATGACCCTAACGACTTTGAGGTAGGAAAGCGTCACAACCTGCCTGAGATCAATATATTAAATGACGATGCAACCATTAATGAGAACGGCGGAAAGTTCGCCGGTATGGACCGCTATGAGGCAAGAAAGCAGATTGTAAAAGAACTTGACGAGATGGGACTCCTTGTTCGCATTGAGGACTACTCACACAACGTAGGTACCTGCTACCGCTGCCATTCCACAGTAGAGCCCATGATCAAGAAGCAGTGGTTCGTAAAGATGGATGAGATGATCAAACCTGCAGTAGAATGCATTAAGACAGGCGATATCAAGCTCGTTCCCGAGAGAATGGAAAAGACCTACTTCAACTGGACCGACAATATCCGTGACTGGTGTATCTCGAGACAGCTCTGGTGGGGCCACAGGATCCCCGCATACTACTGTGACGGGTGCGGCGAGATCGTAGTATCAAAGGATGCGCCTGCTAAGTGTCCTAAGTGCGGAAGCACGCATCTAACACAGGATCCGGACACTTTGGACACCTGGTTCAGCTCGGCACTCTGGCCTTTCTCGACACTCGGATGGCCCGAGAAAACAAAGGATCTTGATTATTTCTATCCTACGGACGTACTTGTAACAGGCTATGATATCATCTTCTTCTGGGTTATCAGAATGATATTCTCAGGATATGAGCAGATGGGAAAGAGACCTTTCCATACGGTTCTTTTCCACGGACTTGTAAGAGACGATCAGGGAAGAAAGATGTCTAAGTCCTTAGGAAACGGTATCGATCCTCTTGAAGTAATCGATAAGTACGGTGCAGATGCACTCCGTTTTATGCTCATCACAGGTAATGCACCCGGAAATGATATGCGTTTCTACTGGTCAAGAGTAGAAGCTGCACGTAATTTCGCCAACAAGGTATGGAATGCTTCACGTTTCATCATGATGAACATGCAGCAGTTAAAGGATGCCGGGATCGAAGTTGATTTCGAGGCTTCCATAGATTCTGTAAAAGCTTCCTTAAAGGATGCCGATAAGTGGATACTTTCCAAGATGAATGACGTAACAAAGGAAGTTACCGATGACCTTGAGAAGTTCGAACTCGGTATCGCTGCACAGAAGGTTTATGACTTTATCTGGGAAGAACTTTGCGACTGGTACATCGAGATGGTTAAGCCCAGACTCTATGGTGATGATACAGAGACCAAGAAAGCAGCTATCTGGACACTGAACAGCGTACTTACGGATGCGTTAAAGCTCTTACATCCTTTTATGCCTTTCGTAACAGAGGAGATTTTCTGCAATCTTAAAGCTGAGCAGGGCTTGGCAGACAAGTATGAGTCAATCATGATCTCAGACTGGCCTGTATTTAAGGCAGATTACTGCTTCGCAGCAGAGGAAAAAGCGGTAGAGCTTATCAAGGAAGCAGTAAAGGGTATCAGAAATGTACGTACGGAGCTTGGAGTAGCACCTTCCCGCAAGGCTGCTGTATATGTAGTATCCGAGTCAGAGGAGGTTAAGAATATCTTCTCTAACAGCCGCGTATTCTTCGAGGCACTCGGCGGAGCATCTTCAGTTACCATCCAGTCGGATAAGACCGGTATCGGTGATGATGCTGTATCCGCAGTTATCCATGGCGCCGTAATCTACATACCTTTTGCGGAGCTTGTAGATATAGCCAAGGAAATCGAGAGACTTGAGAAGGAAAAGACAAGGCTCGAAGGTGAGTTAAAGCGTGTAAACGGTATGCTGGCTAATCCCAATTTTGTAAACAAGGCTCCCGAGGCTAAGCTTAATGAGGAAAAGGAAAAGCTGGCTAAGTATACAAGCATGTACGAACAGGTTAAGGAAAGACTTTCGGCTTTAAAATAATTCACAATTGCCATTTTTCTGACACAAATGTTAAAGTTTGTAAAATCTTTGAAAATTTAAGCGTTTAGGCATTGAATTTAAAATCAAAATACACTATAATGTATCATGTCGTCGGATATAAGTTTTCTATCCGGCAAACCATGAAAAAGTTATAGTGTATTTTTTTGGAGGAAAAATTGCAGCGTAGATATAAGATTTTAGGTTTAATGCTGACAGCGGTTATGCTGCTGACCGTTCTGTCAGGAAACGTACCTGTCTTTGCAAAAAGCAAAAAGCCGGGTCAGAATAAAACCGTTACCCTTAAAGAGACGGTAAAGGTCCTTTTTCTCGGAGAATGCAAGGGACTTACAAAGGACGGTGTTCCTGCCGACTATCTGAGCGAACTGAATGTAAGAACGGCCATTGAGGGTTTTAATAAAAAAGATTACAGTATTACCTTAAAGACAAAGAATGCCGATGTTGCAACTGTCAGCAGTAAGAAAGACAGGATATACGCAAACGGTATCGGACAGACTAAAGTGGTCATTAAGGTAAAGTCCAAAAAGGACAAGACCGTAGTCCTCAAAAAAAGCATCAGCATTGTGGTAAAAAAGAGTGCTGACAATGCGGGCTTCGTGGTTACCGGCATAACGGACGGGCAGACCGTATATGAGGGCGACGAGCTTACGGTGAGCATGCCGGGGGATTATACGGATGTGCGGACAGTCATCTGTGAAGATGAAGGTATCACGATACTCCCTCAGCCTGACGGAAAAAGCTTCAGGCTCATCTTTGAAGAAGCAGGTGATTATTATCTTATCGCCGGAGCATACTTAAGTCCGGAGTATGACGGCTTCACCGCATACCGGGAGTTTGACATAACCGTTAAGAACAAAAAGGCAACGGTTAGGCAGACAGAGTCTGACAAACTTGTATTTGAAGGCGGACCGGTCGATGAGGAGCTTGAAGCCGGAGACATAATGATAGAGTCTGACGAAAACGGCATCAAAATGTTTTACTGCTACGCCGCGAAGGCTGAAGTAAATGATGATTGTGCTCAGATCACTCTCTTCAAATGTCTTGAAAGCAGAAAGACATACTACCTTGAGTATGATGGCCTTACTTTTGAGTTCGTATCGGGAGGCAGCGGGAAGGAAGAAGTGGCTTCCTTTGAGATAACGGAAACTTCGGTCCGTGCCGGTGAGGATAAGCAGCTTACCTTCAGATATTATAATTCCGAAGGTATGGATATCACCGCTTCTGTAGAGGAAGAGCTGGACAGCTGTATAGAGCTTGAGATTGTTGATCCGGAGCAACAGTACGATGCATACATAACCGTACATAAGCTGTATGTTCTTGAAGAAGGAAAAAAGATAGAGATCAAGGCAAAGCTTGACCTCGGGATCATCGGGGACGATACTGAGAACAGGATATTGTATTCAACGCAGACGATCACCTCACTTCCGAAAAAGGGAGAAACGTTTACAGGCAAAACCTGGTATTCTCTTAAGAAAGAAGACGGGAAATACCTGAAATGGGGTGAAAAAAGCGTAAACAGCGTACCCCTTGGCGACTCAGTTGTTTTTCAGGCTCTGTTCGAGATGGATGACGGAAGATACAG
Organism: Lachnospiraceae bacterium; assembly: GCA_016290905.1. Taxonomy (GTDB): domain Bacteria; phylum Bacillota; class Clostridia; order Lachnospirales; family Lachnospiraceae; genus RUG11977. The sequence continues at coordinate 13,857 of JAEEVO010000044.1, forward strand.
AACCTTGAGCGAGATCGGGATAACGGAGATAATAGTCGGAGATATGCGCGTGGCCATGATAGGCTCGGAAGCGGCATCAGGCGGCTACAATATCGTCCTTAACAGTGAAGGAAGCTCTTCCATCATATGCTTCATGGGTGAAAAATCCGTTGCTACCTTTGAGATAAATGTAGTACCGAAAAGAAAGGCTTCCGAACTGAGGACCGAGCTTAGCAAGCAGTATCTGAATACCGACGATTATGCCGATGATCAGATAATCCTGAAAGCGGATGTTTACGATCAGTACGGAGACTTGTTTAAGGTTGACAGCATCAGTGTAGAACAGCCGGAAAGCTGTATAAAACAGGTAGGAGCCGTGAAGTTTAATGAGGCAGCGCCGGGACGTTTTATAATATACGGATGGGAATGTCCCAAAAGCACGGAACAGAAGGCTGTCAGGGCTACGGTTTCGGCGGAAGGCTTCTCGGAGGAGATACTCTTCTATATATGTGACATAGCTTACGATGACCGGTGCACCGATTATGAATACAAGCTTGAGATTGACGGCAATATCGTGATCGATACTGCAACCGGATTGACGGGGGAAGAACCCCAAAGCACATTTGTTACCGTAAAGATATCCCAAAACGGATACTATGTGAGTGAAGGAACGGGACTTTTCTTTTCCGGGCTTCCGTCAGTCAGGAACGGTGCTGAGTATTACGGGGTTGAACCCGGAGAGTGCCTTTACGGGATAACCGTGGGATACAGGGAGGAAAGAACTGACAATCCGGTATTCTGTGAAGAAGGCAACTGTATCGTCCCGGCATACACGGAACTGGAGTTTGTTCCATATGTCTGGGGAGAGAAGCTGCTTCCGGGGTTTTATGAAATAACCGTCTATATGATAAAGACAAAGGAAGAAATGTCTGATATCAGGGAATGTGACAGGGTAACCCTGATCGTGGTGGATTCCGATCCCGAGATCGAGGTAACCCAGATAAAACAAAGCAGTACAATCAGGGAAACAGACTGGAAAAGCGCAGTAACAAAGTACTTTGATTTCCGTTACGGCGGAGAGGATATATCAAAGTACGTAACCAAGGTTGACTGTGTCGAGGCGTCCAACGGAAACGTTTTTATCCGAAGTGTTGATTTTATGATTCCGGATCCGTATTTCGGGCTATTTACAAAGACCGCTTTGGTTGAACGGCTTGTCACTAAGCAATAAAAAAACTATCAAACGGAGGGAAAACATGAAAAAAGTAATGAAGCTGTTGGCAGTTGTGCTTTGCCTGGTACTTGTTATCGGTGCAATACCTGTACAGGCTGCAAGTTCAAAAGACCTTTCTCTTAAGAAGACCAAAAAGGTATTATACCTTGACGGATGTAAGGGAAAAAAGGCTAACGGAAAGAAAGCAAAGTATTACAGCTATCTTACCGTATCAAAAAACATCAAGAACTTTGACTCAAAGAAGATGGATATCAAGCTTGTATCCGATGATGAGTCAGTATGTACCGTCAGCAATACGAAAGGAAAGATTACTGCTGCCGGAAGAGGAACCGCAAAGGTTACCATCACCGTAAGGGATAAGCAGGAAAAGGCACTCCTTGTTAAGACCATGACCATCACCGTTAAGAAGAATTCCGATAAGAATTTCGAAGTTAGCGGCGTTAAGGACGGCGACAAGGTTAAGGTTGGAGATTCCATCACTGTTAAGATGCCCAGAGATAAGGATGATGACTACAGAAGGCTTACCTGTGATTCTAATGATGTTAAGATCAAGAAATCAGGTTCTTATGGTTCAAAGTATAAGGTTACCTTCAAGAAGGCCGGCGAGTATACTCTCGTAGCTGAGACCTACCAGACAACCACTTATAAGGGAACCATCGCTCAGAAGAAGTTTAAGGTAACTGTAGAAGGTAAGGCTGAGCCTACACCTACACCTACTGCAACACCTACACCTACCGCAACACCTACACCTACTGAAGAACCTACACCTACCGCAACACCTACTCCCGAGCCTGCAAAGCTTGATGTAAAGCAGACTAAGCTTGATACAATCGTTGTTTCGGGTGTTGCCGATGCTGAAAATATCAAAGCAGCTGATATTGAGATATATACCGAGTATGTACCGGGTGTAAAGAGTCCTCTGAACAGTATTTATGATGTAACTGTAGACGAGAGTAATGTAACAGTTAAGATGTTATCGGCATTTGCTGCCAATACAGAATACTTTGTATCATATAAGGGTTATGAAGGAACACCTGCAAGTTTTAAGGGCGCTTCATGCAATGCAATGGATATTGCAGACATTGATATTGAAAACAAACGTGTTCTAGTTAATCAGGATGTAGATCTTGGAATCAGATATTATAATATAAAGGGTTGTGATATCACAGATGGTGTTATAGGAGTATTTCCTAACACTAGTATGATATCAACTAACTTTGACGCATATTGTAGCGGAGGAACTTCAGTATATTTCATTAATGCAAACAAATCGGCAGTTTTTGAGATTGAAGTAAATAAGGGCGTAGATGACTTAGGAAATCCTGTTACACTTAAGAAACAGTTTACGGTTTCGTCATATGAGCTTCAGGCCAGCGGCATGATTTATACCGTAAAGGCAGCTAACGGAGTTTATTTTAAGAAGGATGATGCTCAGAATACTCGCTTCACAATTGATGAGATCAATCCTGTCATAGAGGCACTCTTTGTATATAGAGATCTTAATGGTAATCTTACCTATAAAACTTTGGATGAGGAAGGCGTAGATAAAATTAAGGTAGCTAATGATCTAATCCTCTTTGTAGGTTCAAAGGATATAGCCGGTGGTTATACTCTTATGCCTAATCAGACAGGTACGACTTATGTTTTCTTCTACAAAGGCGAAACGCCTGTAGGAACAGCTGAGGTTACAGTCCTCGATGCTAAAAAGGTAGCTGGGATTACAGTAGTTCCTTCAAAGACGACTCTTAACGTTAGTTCTGTAGCATCAGACAGCATTGTTCTTACCGCAACGGTTAAAGATCAGTACGGAAATGCGCTTACGGGTCAGCCTATAACTATTGAACAGACAGAACAGTCAAAGAGTACAGGATTAGCAACATTCGGATCATTTGATTCAGAAGGAAAGCTCGTTATTGACAAAACTTCAATAACACTTAACAGCGGAGTAAAGAACGGTACAATTTCGGCAATTGTTAAGTGCGGAACTGTTACGCAAACCGTTTCTTTCAAAGTAGCTGACTTATCAGAGGCCAATACTTGGAAGCTTGTATCAAATCTATCAAATCCCGATCAGCAGCTTATTCAGATGGATGCATCAATTAAGCCCGGTGACGTTCAGCCTCAGTGCATAATATTTAGCGTACAGGGCAAGGCCGGAGAATATACAGTTAATACAGAGACTATCCAGCCTTATTACGGGAAAATGCCTACAGTTGCACTTAAGGCTACCGATTTAGGAGTTACTCCGGGAACGACAGTTTATCTCTATACTGTTCAGAAGGATGGTAAGTATCTTACAACATTCCCTTCTCCGGTAATAAGCAATACTTCGACTGAGCTTCAGTTTTTAGCATATTACTCCGGAGCAAAGCTTGAAGCAGGCACCTATACTGTTACAGCATACACTGTAAAGGCCGGTGACAGCAATTCTCAGATTGCTACTATAGGACAGAAGACGATCAACGTTATAGCTAGCAATCCTGAAGTAATATTTAAGCAGGTTAAATCTTCCACTACTTTCACTTTAAAGGAAGATATCGTTAGGGATTGCTTTGAATTCTATGTAAACGGAACGAAACTTGATGCAAGCGCTGTTATCAGTGCGGAAGTGAATATTGTTCCAGACAAAAAGAAAGCTTTAAAAGCAACGGTAACAATTACAAATTCATTTTACGGAAGCTATACCGTTGATGTAGATCTTACGAAATCCAGCGTTATATCTTAATGGACAGTCAGATTAAATGAAAAAAGGGACATGCTCACTCGGGCATGTCCTTTTTGTGCGATAAGCGAATGCCCTCTGTGCAAGCTCGCTTGCAAACTGAGGGCTGAGTGAACGGTCACTGAGAGAGCTTGCTCTCGAAGTGGCCAATCGCATCGAGTAGGAGTCATCCTATTCGATTTATAAAGCTTTTTCTTCAAGAAGCTTTCTCGCTTTCATCAGAGCCTTTCCTCTGTGGCTTATCTTGTTCTTTTCCTCAGGAAGCAGCTCTCCGGAGTTACAGCCTTTTTCGGGAACATACATGATAGGATCGTATCCGAATCCGTAAATGCCCTTGGCTTCATGAGCAACCCGGCCCTCAAAGGTATCGCGGACAACTTCACAGGTTCCGTCGGGAAATACGCAGGCTATCGCGGCAACGAAGCGTGCGGTACGATCTTCTTCCGGAACACCTTCCATTTCATCGAGGATTTTCTGATTTTTTATGGAATACGGAGTATCCGTTCCCATGAAACGTGCACTGTAGATCCCGGGTTTGCCGCCGAGATGGTCAACCTCAAAGCCGGAATCATCGGCCATGACTATTGCATCGCCGTACACACCTGCTTCACGTGCTTTCTTAGCTATTGCCGTAGCCTTTAAAATTGCGTTTTCTTCGAAGGTTTCACCTGTTTCGTCAACTTCGGTTTCAAGTCCGGCCTCCTTCATGGAAATGATATTGTAGGGAAGTCCTTCCATTATCTGCTTTATTTCCCGGAGCTTTCCCATGTTCCCTGTGGCAAATATTATGTCTCTCATTTTAGGTCCTTTCTGCATTAGCAATGAAATTTATATCAAGTTTACTTTATTCTGCTTGCATTTTCAAGTAAAATTATTATAATTATATAATGAGAGATTATGATTGAAAGGATCCGCGCCTGCGGTAGAGATAAAAATGGAAACCCAAAGGATAACGCTTCACCAGGAAGATAAGACCACAACCATTGTATATGCAAGCCTTTCGGATATATCGACGCCAATCGGGAGTGTACTGCTTCTGCATGATATGGCCGAACATCACGGAAGATTTGATGATTTTGTGAAAAAACTTAACGCAAAAGGATATGACACCTACACTTACGACCAAAGAGGGCACGGTGCCGAGATACGTTATGAAGACCTCGGATTTATAGCCGAGGAAAACGGTTATGAACTCCTTATCTCGGATGCCCTTCATGTATTAAAGTATGTAAAACGTGTCAACAGAGGGAAAAAAATCATACTTTTCGGTGCAGGTATGGGCGCTCTTGTAGCAAGATGCCTCCTTCCGATATTTGATTCACTTAGTGCCTGTATCTTATGTTCATCTCCGAATCCTTCTCATAAAAAGATCAATTCCATGATGACATCGGCAAGACTTGCGAAGTTTTCCAAGAAACCGAGGGATAAGTCTGCAAGACTCGGAAAGAAGTTTATGGAGTATGAGGATTTTACGGATATTTCCAACAGAACCTCATTTGACTGGGTTTCAAGGGATAATCAGCTTGTAGGTGCATATATGAGCGATCCTCTTTGCGGATTCCTTTGTACGATATCCTTCTATATGGATATGTTAAGACTTGCGGAAGAGGCAATCTCAAGGATAAACCTTAAGCAGATAAGAAACGATCTGCCCATCCTCCTTCTTGCGGGAAGCCATGATCCCGTATGCTATTACGGTCATGATGTGGCTGAGCTGTTTGACACTTTCCAAAGATATCATTTAAGTGAGGTTGACTGTACCATTTATGAGGAGTGCCGTCATGACCTGCTCCATGAGATCAACAATCTCGAGATAGTAAAGGATATTCTTGAGTGGCTGAACCGTGCCCTTGACAACAGGAGATTAAAGGCCTCCGCAGCTATGAAGGATAAAAAGAAGAAAAAGGGACGCAACCGGACGGCCGCTGAAGCGGCAAGGTCCGCACTGGGATACGGTACAGATGAAGGCCAAGAGGCTGATCCAAGTAACGCGGATGATGACGATGACGATGATTTTCTTGAGGATATGGGTTATTTCGGAAGACCGGAAATGCCGAAGAATCCGGAAAAAGAAGCTGTTGAGGAAGACGAGGATTTCATAACAGCGGACGACGAGGAAGATGAGGATCTTAAGCTGCTCGCAGAGTCAGATGCGGAGGACGCTAAAGCCTTAGTACAGTCCCGGAAGGAAATAAAGGATGACGGTGAGAACAAAAGCCTGAAGGCTGATAAAAAAGAAGGAAAAGATACAGCCGCAGCTGAGATGAAGCCTGAAGTTACCGTTGCAGAAACAAAAACAGAAGAGGAAAAAACCGTTGAAAACGGAAAGACGGAAACCAAGAACAGACGTAAAAAATAATCGGCCATGACAGAAAAAAGGATTGATATATGCAATATGAATTTATAGCTCCATGCCATTTCGGGATGGAATCGGTTCTGAAGAGGGAAATACTTTCTTTAGGTCTGGAAATAATAAAGACGGAAGACGGGAAGGTAACCTTTACCGGTGACGAAACAGCATTTGCCCGTGCAAACCTGTTCTTAAGGACAACGGAAAGGGTATTGCTTAAAGTCGGAAGCTTTAAAGCCACTACCTTTGACGAGCTTTTTGAAGGAACAAAAGCACTGCCCTGGGAGAATTATATCCCCAAGGACGGAAGGTTCTGGGTTACAAAGGCGAACTCCGTAAGAAGCGCGCTGTTCAGCCCTTCGGATATCCAGTCCATCATGAAAAAAGCCATGGTTGAAAGGCTTAAGGCAAGATACGGCGTCACATGGTTCGACGAGACCGGAGAGGACTATGCGGTAAGGGTTTCGATACTAAAAGACGAGGTAACCGTCGGTATAGACACATCGGGAGAATCACTTCATAAGAGAGGATACAGAAAGCTTACAAGCAAGGCTCCCATAACGGAAACACTGGCAGCGGCACTTATCATGCATACTCCGTGGAAAGCCGACAGGATACTGGTGGATCCGTTCTGCGGATGCGGAACTTTCCCGATAGAGGCAGCTCTGATCGGTATGAATATCGCTCCGGGACTAAAGAGAATCTTTGCTGCAGAAAAGTTTTCATTTCTAAAGAAATCCATATGGGACGAGGCTCGTACCGAGGCTTCGGATATGATAAATCGAGATGTTGAGCTTCATATACAGGGTTACGACATAGACGCGGACATCATAGCGGCAGCCCGCCAGAATGCTAAGCTTGCCGGCGTTGAAGACAAGATACATTTTCAGGCAAAGGATGTAAGAGAGCTTTCAAGCCCGAAAAAGTACGGATTTATCATTACGAATCCGCCTTACGGCGAAAGACTTGAAGAAAAGAAGGACCTTCCGGCACTGTATAAGCTTATGGGCGATACCTTCAGCAAGCTTGATTCATGGTCGTACTTTATCATTACCGGATTTGAAGATGCGGAAAAGTACATAGGCAGAAAGGCTGATAAGAACAGAAAAATCTATAACGGAATGCTGAAAAGCTACTTTTATGAGTTTATGGGCGCGAAGCCTCCAAAAAAATAAAAAAAAACAGTTGACAAGTACAAAAAGACGCGTTATAATATCTCTTGCGTTGTGAGAAAGGGAGACGCATTTGAGTGTGATTCTCTTAAATCCTGCTTACACGAGAGCGGGGTGTGGCTCAGTTTGGCTAGAGTGCTAGATTTGGGATCTAGAGGTCGCAGGTTCAAGTCCTGTCACCCCGACGTAAAATGAATATGTTGTGATATGCGGGTGTAGTTCAATGGTAGAACACCAGCCTTCCAAGCTGGACACGTGGGTTCGATTCCCATCACCCGCTTTTAGTGTGAGATATGTATTACACTAGGTGAGTGCCAGTAGCTCAGTTGGATCGAGCAC
>JAEEVO010000045.1 GCA_016290905.1 Lachnospiraceae bacterium
TGAAGTATGCGTTAAAAAATTAAAGGTAATCGATACTTCGGCGACGGTTATCTGCAGGGAAAACAAGATGCCGCTTCTATTGTTCGCACTTAACGAAGAAGATTCCATCATTAATAATGCAACCGGAAAATGTACCGGTACAATAGTTACAACAGATTAAATACGGGAGGGTATTATGGACGAGAGAATTAAGACTTATGAGGAAAAGATGCAGAAGACTATCGAGTTTCTTGATGAAGAGTTTGCTTCGATAAGAGCGGGACGTGCAAATCCCCATCTTCTTGACAAGATAAAGGTTGATTATTACGGAACACCTTCGGGACTGAATTCCGTTGCAAACATCTCCGTACCCGAGGCAAGGATCATCCAGATCCAGCCGTGGGAAGCAAAGATGGTAAAAGAGATCAGCAAGGCAATACTTGCATCGGATCTCGGCATCACTCCTACAGATGACGGACGTGTTATACGTCTGGTATTCCCCGAGCTTACAGAGGACAGACGTAAGGAGCTTGCAAAGGATATCAAGAAAAAAGGCGAGAATGCTAAGGTCGCCATCAGAAATATCCGCCGTGACGCTAACGAAGCTATCAAGAAGCTCGGCAAGTCAGGAGAAATCTCCGAAGATGTTCAGAAGCAGATTGAAGAAGAGATCAACAAGATGACCGAGAAGTTCTGCGACAGTACCGATAAGAAGTCCGAGGAAAAGACTAAGGAGATCATGACCGTCTGATCCCTCCGATTAACGACCGGATCTGCAACAGTACTTGCAATGCTGCAGTATAACAAAACGGATGCGGAGCATCGTTTTGTTACCGAGGAAACGCTAAAGGCGTTTTCGAGGTGACTTTGACATAAACACAGAGGAGGAATACTCTTCTGTGTTTTCGTGTGTAATACAAACATAAAATTTTAAGTTTTTTTTAATAGTTTGATCTTATAACAGGGTTTAAAATATGGCAAAGAAAGATGAAAAAAACAGTATTCCGCAGCATGTCGCCATAATCATGGACGGTAACGGACGCTGGGCTAAGAAAAGATTCCTGCCGAGAGCCATGGGACATTCAGCAGGAGCGAGAAATGTAGAGACAATCTGTGAGGATGCCTGGAATCTCGGTATCAAGTATCTCACGGTATATGCTTTTTCAACGGAAAACTGGACAAGGTCGGATGACGAGGTTTCGGCTCTCATGAAACTGCTTAAGCAGTATATGGAGGGCTGTATTGAAAAAAGCCGGAAGAATAACATGCGTGTCCGTGTAATCGGGGATATTTCGAGACTTTCCAAGGATATGCAGGATGCTATAAGAAGGCTTGAGGATTTTTCAAAGGATTTTGACGGACTTCAGTTCCAGGTTGCCCTTAATTACGGCGGAAGGGATGAAATTGTAAGGGCTGTTAAAGGCATTGCAAGGGATGTGGAATCAAACGGACTTGATCCGGAAAAAATAGATGAGGCTTTTATTTCTTCAAGGCTTGATACATCGGATATCCCGGATCCGGATCTTCTGATCCGGACAAGCGGTGAGCTAAGGATCTCGAATTTCATGCTATGGCAGCTTGCCTACACCGAAATGTATTTTACGGATGTTTACTGGCCTGATTTTGATAAGGAAGAGCTGAAAAAAGCCATAGAATATTATGGAGGCCGTGAAAGACGTTACGGCGGAAGGAAAGCCTGATGGGAAAGGATATTAACAATGACAATTCATTCATGATCCGGTTAAGAAGCTCGATCATACTTATGGCTGTAGCCATAGCTTCGATGATACTCGGAGAATATGTTCTGTTTTCCGTCATAGTGCTTATCACAATGATAGGACTGATGGAGCTTTACAGGGTAGTTAAGGTAAATAAAAGGCTTTTGGGCTTTGCGGGATATCTTTTTGCAGTGCTTTATTTCGGGTATCTGCTGCTTACCGAGCTCATAAAATGCGAATGCAGCTTTATAGACAGGATAGGGCCTGTATTTTTCCCGATGTTCGTGGCTTTGTTTGCGGTCGTACTGCTTGCAATATACGTACTTACATTCCCCGACTACGATTCTGAGCAGATGACGATGACATTCTTCGGCTTTTTCTATGTAGCCGTAACTTTGTCATATATTTTCAAGGTTCGCAACATGGAATGCGGAGCCTACAGCGTATGGCTGATATTCATCGGATCATGGGGAAGCGATACCATGGCTTATGTAGTGGGCCGCAAGCTTGGAAAGCATAAAATAGCGCCGAAGCTCAGCCCCAAGAAATCGCTTGAAGGCCTTATAGGAGGAATAGTAGGTGCGGCTCTTATAGGTGTGATCTTTGCACTTATATTTAAATCAAAGCTTGAACCTACATTTTCAAATCCGATACTGATATTTGCACTGACCGGAGCGATAGGTTCTGTTGTCTCACAGATAGGTGACATGGCAGCATCCGCCATAAAGAGAAACAAGGGTATCAAGGATTACGGGACGCTAATTCCCGGTCACGGCGGGATACTTGACAGATTTGACAGTGTCATATTCATAGCACCGATCGTTTATTATATGCTGTATTTTTCAATCGGGTGAAAATCAATCACTGGGATCTTTCGAATGCAATTAATTAAGGCTTCCCCTTGGGGGGAAGCTGTCAGCGAAGCTGACTGATGAGGGGGTAAACTTTCGATTGCACCTCTGATAAAAAATAGAAAGGAAGAAAAAAATGTACGCTTGTCCCAATTGTTCGGGTAATCTAAAGTTTAACATTGAAAAACAGGCACTGTATTGTGATTTCTGTAATAATGTCGTAGATCCGTATTCTGTTGTCAAGGAAAAGGACGCGGAAGAAGGCGACAAGGTCATAAAGGATAATGCCGGGGAGTTTAAGGTAGAATACTTTAATTTCTGTAAGGCCTGCGGCGGCAAAAGGGAGAATAATGAGACAGTCTGCTCATATTGCGGAGAGAGTCTTGCAAAACCGGTCGAGGATATGATCAAAGAGGCAGGCAAGGATGTTGAGGATTATTACGAGGTTACATCCTTCAGATGCCCTCAGTGCAGTGGTGAGATCATCACAGAAGACAATGAGGCTGCTGCCTTCTGCAGCTTTTGCGGTGCGTCCACAATCCTTGACAGAAGGATTAGCAGGACAAGGAGACCCGAATACATCATTCCTTTTAAGAGGACTAAAAAGGATTGTATTGATAATTACAGTAAATTCATCGGTACGGCATTTTTTGCCCCGAAGGCTCTTAAGAGTTCAAACTGCGTTGATTCCTTCCGCGGCATTTACATGCCTTACTGGACTTATGATACGGAAAAGCACGGCCCGGTTTCGGTAAACGGTTCAAGGACCTATTATCGCGGGGATTATAAATATACGGAAAATCATGAGCTGTCGGCAGATATAAATATGGAATATAAGAACGTTTCATATGATGCATCAAGCAATTTTGCGGACAACTTAAGTGCAGGCATAGCACCCTTTGATCAGAACGAGCAGAAAGATTTTACACCGTCCTTCTTAAGCGGATTTTATGCGGATACGAGCGATGTCAGCGACAGCGTATATCAGTCCGATGCCCAGGATCTTGTGGCAAGGAATGCATATTCAAAATTTAAGGCAATACCGGGATTCGGAAGATACGGATTGAATGATAAGGGAAATATAGCAAAGCTGCGTCCCGACGTAAAGGCAAAGAAGCTTACAATGTTCCCTGTATGGTTCATGTGCCTGCGTTCCAAAACCTCCAGAGGTGAGGAAAGAGTTTCATATACGGTAGTGAACGGTCAGACCGGAAAGGTTGCGGGAGATATACCGATCGCGGTTGAAAAATATATCATTGCTTCGGTTGTCCTTTCGGCAATAATATTTGCCATACTGAATTTCGTCTTCAGGTTTAATCTCAGTCCTACAACGGCACTTTTCGGATCGATGGTAATATCGCTTATCATGGCCGGGATATTCTCAAGTCATGAAACCGCAATCGTAAAGCGCGAGCTCGGCGAAGATGACAAGGGGCTGATCGAGACAAGAAGGAAGAACGAACCGCCTTCGAACAATATTGCAAAGAAACAGAAGGATAAGCAGAAGCTTATGGACGGCATGAAACAGAAGAGCTATTTCTGGATTCCTCTTATTATCGCCGGCCCGATGCTCCTGATAAGTTTCCTCGAGATAGACGGCTTCCTCTATTCGGATACGCCGTATTATATAGGATCTTTCCTTATAATGGCTTATACTGTATGGTGCATAATCCGTATAGTAAGCCGTTATAACATGCTTACAACAAGGAAGCTTCCGCAGTTTAACAGAACAGGAGGTGATGACAGTGCGCAGATTAAATAAGATCATCATTTTTTCACTTCTGTTAACATTTGCAATAATAAATATGTTTTCTTTTAAAAACACTGACGTGCTTGCTAAGGAAAACGGCGAGAGCACTGTAAGCGGTATAAAGACAAAGGAAAACAGTACTACCGGATATGTTTCGGGAGTAAGCGATGCTGCAGGACTGTTCAGGGATTCGGATATAGACTCGCTTCTTGAGGAAGGTCTCAGCATTACGGAACACGGAGACATGTATGTAATAACCGTACAGGAAAATACAAATCCTTACGGTGATTCCGAGAGTGCGACCGAAGAATATTGTGATTATTTTTATAATAATATGACCGACAAGAAGGGTAACTGCGTTATCTTTTCGATAGACATGCATACCGGATATGTGTATGTTTATTCGAAAGGAAGTGCTATTGAAGATAATCTTACAAGCTCAAAGTGCAGGACGATAACCGATAATGTCTATGATTATGCGGCAGACGGTGATTTTTATAAGTGTGCGTATGAAGCGGTTGACCAGATACACAGGGTTCTGGAAAACATGCATATAGCACAGACAATGATGGTATTAAGCAATATTTTCATTGCGGCAGTAAGCGGATTTGTTATCATGTATATGGTTGCACTTTCAAAATCAAAGGCGTCCAAGCCTTCCGATGATGAGATGCTTAAATATGCCATGGTAAGATTTGATGCGCAGAATCCGAAGGATATCGTAACGGGTACCACCAAGACATACTGTCCGAGAAGCAGCGGAAGCAGCAGCGGAGGCGGTCACCGCAGTGGCGGAGGCGGTCACAGTTTTGGCGGCGGACATAGCGGAGGAGGTCACAGATTCCGATGAAAAAGCTGTGTTTACTTGGTTCCACAGGTTCCATAGGAAAGCAGACACTTGATATCATAGGACGCCACGGCGGATATAAAGTAGGTTCTCTTGCCGCCAAGAAAAACATAGAAGCTCTTGAAGAACAGATAGATGCATGGAAGCCCGCAAAGGTCTGTGTATATGACGAAGAAAAAGCAGGTATTCTTGCACAAAGGCTTAAAAGCAGTTCGGTAGAGATCCTTTCGGGGATGGATGGTCTCATGGAGCTGGCGGGAGACAGCAGCAACGATCTGACGGTTACGGCGCTTGTTGGAATGATCGGTATACAGCCGACGCTTGCAGCCATAGATGCAGGAAACGATGTTGCCCTGGCTAATAAGGAAACGCTGGTAACCGCAGGACATCTGATAATGCCCAGGCTGAGAGAAAAGAAGGTAAAGCTTCTTCCGATAGACAGTGAGCATTCGGCTATTTTCCAGTGCCTTCAGGGAAAATACGGTCCGGACGGAGATTATTCCTTATGGAACGGAAACCCTATGGTTGAGAAGATACTGCTAACCTGCTCGGGCGGGCCCTTCAGAGGCAAAAGCTATGAGGAGCTGAAAAAAATGACTGCTGCGGATGCACTAAAGCATCCAAACTGGCTCATGGGTCCGAAGATCACCATTGATTCTTCGACGCTTGTGAACAAGGCTCTTGAGGTAATGGAAGCAAAATGGCTTTTCAATACCGATGTTGACAGGATACAGGTAGTCATTCAGCCGAAGAGCATCATTCATTCGGCAGTACAGTTCATCGACGGTTCGATCATCGCCCAGATGGGAGTTCCGGATATGAGGCTTCCAATCCAGTATGCGCTTTATTTCCCGGAAAGGCTGCCGCTCGACTGTGGAAGGCTCGATCTCTTTGAAATCGGAAAGATTGAGTTTGCGCAGCCGGAATATGATGTTTTTAAGGGACTTAAGATGGGTATCGAGGCGGCAAAGACCGGCGGCAGCATATGCACGGTTTTCAATGCGGCAAATGAATATGCCGTGGGCAGGTTCCTTAAAAACGAGATCGGTTTTACAGATATATACGATATCATCGAATATTGTATGTCCTGCCATAAGAATATCAAAGATCCGAGCCTTGATCAGATACTTTCTGCCGAGCAGGAAGCTGTGATGAATTCGGAAAAGTTTTTAAAATGAACGGAAACGGTTTTATAGGTAAGTAATTATGGATACTGTTATAACAATTTTAGTCGGCGTGCTTCTTTTCAGCGTCATAATAGTTTTTCACGAATTGGGACACCTTATAGTCGCAAAGAAAAACGGTATACGTGTTGATGAATTCATGGTCGGTTTCGGACCTAAGATATTCAGCTTCAAAAAAGGAGAGACCGTGTATGCTTTCAGGCTTTTCCTGATCGGCGGAGCCTGTCAGATGCTTGGAGAAAACGAGGAAAGCAACGATGAGAGAGCTTTCTGCAACAAGGGTATATGGGCAAGGTTCTCAACCGTGTTTGCAGGTCCTTTCTTCAATTTCCTTCTTGCGTTCCTGTTTTCCGCAATAATAATAGGCATAATAGGATATGACGAGACTGCTGTTACGCGTGTTGAGAAGGATTCACCCGCAGATACGACGGTTTTTGTTAACGTGGACGATCCCAATGATACCGTTACAGGCATGAAGGCCGGAGACATTATAATAAAATATGAAGGCAAGTCCTATCCGGTAGCAAGGGAACTGACATATCATTTCCTTCTTGACAGGATGGAAGGAACTCCCATAGAAGTTGTATTTGAACGTGACGGAAAGGAGTATTCGGGTACTATCGTACCGAAGCTTTTCAGAAAATATCAGTTCGGCTTTGTATATACGGCAACTGTAGATGAAGATGGCGGCTGTAAGATAAACGAAGTGTCCGAGGACGGTGTATTTGAGGCTGCCGGTATAAAGAACGGCGATCTCATAAAGAAGATAAACGATACCGAGATCGGATCGGGCAAGGATCTTTCGGAGTATCTTGAGGCAAATCCTTTGGACGGCAGTCCGGTAACGCTTTTGGTAGACCATAAGGGTACCGAAAAGGAATACACGCTTACACCTTCTTATACCGAAAGCTATATTTCTCCCAAATATATGGCTAACAGCGTAGGCATCTATATAGACCACAACGAATCGAGAGTATCCGCCAATCCTTTTGAGGTGCTTAAGTATTCATTATACGAAGTTAAGCTGCAGATACAGACCGTGTTCAAGGCATTGGGTAAGCTCGTCACCGGTCAGCTAAGCCTGAAAAACAATGTCGGAGGTCCCGTAAGAGTTGTTTCTGAGCTCGGAAATACAATAGAAGAATCAAAGAAGGACGGATTCCTCTACATAATGCTTAATCTGCTAAATTATGCCGTACTCTTAAGCGCAAACCTCGGAGTCATGAACCTTCTTCCACTTCCCGCACTTGACGGCGGAAGGCTTATATTCATAATTGTAGAGCTTATAAGAAGAAAACCGGTACCAAAGGAAAAGGAAGGCCTGGTACACGCAATAGGTATGGTATTTTTCCTTGTACTGATGGTAATAGTATTGTTTAATGATATAAGGTATGTTTTCTTTTAACGAAGGAGGGGCCCATTGCGTAGATACTCTATGCGAAGCATTGAGTTAGCAATGGGAGGTTGCCTTGTTAACCGGAAAATTGAGGATGAAAATAATAACGAAGGAGGGGAACATGATCCGTCGTAAATCCCGCGAAGTAAAGATAGGTAACGTTTTAATAGGTGCAGATAATCCGATAGCCATTCAGTCGATGTGCAATACAAAGACAGAGGATGTCACCGCGACGATAGCACAGATAAACGAACTTACCGCTGAAGGCTGTGATATAATAAGATGTGCGGTGCCCCATATGGAGGCCGCAAAGGCTTTTCGTGAGATAAAAAAAGGAATAACCATCCCTTTGGTTGCAGATATCCACTTTGACTACAGGCTTGCCATAGAAGCGATAAAGAACGGTGCAGATAAGGTACGTATCAATCCGGGAAATATCGGTTCGCCGGAAAAGGTAAGAGAAGTTGTCGCTGCGGCAAAGGAATACAATATTCCGATCAGAGTCGGTGTAAACGGCGGTTCACTTGAAAAAGAGCTTCTTGAGAAATATAACGGAGTAACTGCAAAGGGGCTTGTTGAGTCAGCCTTAAAGCAGGTGGATGCTCTTGAAAGATTCGATTTTGACAACATAGTCATAAGTATTAAATCATCAAACGTGCTTATGTCGATCGAAGCACATGAGCTGATCTCAAAAGAAAACGATTATCCGCTTCATGTGGGCATAACCGAGACAGGTCTTGTTGCGGGCGGAAGCATTAAGTCAGCGGTAGGCATTGGTGTAATATTATATGAAGGTATCGGAGATACGATCAGGGTGTCCCTTACCGGAGATCCTAGATATGAAGTGAGTGCCGCAAAATCCATACTTAAAAGCCTTAATTTAAGAAAAGGCGGCATAAATCTTGTTTCATGCCCTACATGCGGAAGGACAAATATCGACTTGATAGGTCTTGCGGGTAAGGTACAGGAGCTTATAGACGGATACTCAACAGATAAGGACTTAAAGGTAGCCGTCATGGGCTGTGTGGTAAACGGTCCCGGAGAGGCAAGGGAAGCCGATCTCGGCATAGCCGGCGGAAAAGAGGAAGGCCTGATCTTTAAAAAGGGCGAGATAATAAAGAAGGTACGTGAAAACGAACTTTTAAGCGAGTTTAAGAAAGAACTCGATCTGCTTGTGGAAGGATAAAACGACTTTGTTTTTTGGTTTTACAGAAAAGAGGTTTTAATTTGAAGTTTTTTGAAGTATTTGAGGGCTTAAGCGTTGAAAAAAGGCTTAAGTCACTTTTTGAAGATACATCCGTAAAAGATATCTTAAGCAGTGAATCACTTGCGAGAATGGATGTTTATATAGAATCGGGCAGGTTCATCAAAACCGATGACAGAAGAAGCATGGAAAAGGAGCTCTTCGATCAGTTTTTTGAACCCGAGAACAAAAATGTTGTACTGCATATAAAATACATAGACAGCGATGTCACGGGCTTTAAGAACATCTGGGACAAATACGGCATTTACATAGGTGATGAATGCTCCAAAGAATCCGGTCTTCTTGAAACCATATACAGAAATGCAGGTATTTCCGTAAAGGAAAATGAGCTGGACATAGAGCTGGACGACAATTTCATAAATCATGAGATAGAAAAAAGGCTGCGTGAGATAATCACGTCCTTTTTGGGTGACTATTTCGGGATTGATGTTGCTTTAAAGTTTTCTTATGTATCAAAGGAAGAAGATGTCGATACGGAAAAAGAGCATGAAGAGTATCTTGACAATCTTGAGAGATATGTTTTAACTACCAGAAGGATTGCCGAAGAAGCTTCGGCTGAAAATGTTCCGAGTCCGGAAGCAGGTACGGCAGGTGATGCGGAAACAAAGCAGAATAGCGTTGTAAATAAGGATAAGGCAAATACAAAGGTTGAGGATAAACGTAAGGGTACCTTTGATAAATCGAAGTTTGTAAGAAGAAAGCCCGAGGTTACCGATCCCGACATCATCTACGGATCGTCTGTCGAAGGTGATATTACGGATATTTCCGATATCATCGACAATATGGGCGATGTGACAATAAGAGGAATGGTGCTCAAGGTTCACGACAGTATCACGACAAAGAGCGGTCTTGTAATGTTCAAGTTCAGCTTTACCGATTTTAAGGATACGATTCTTTGTAAGCTTTTCTTAAGAAGCGAGGAAGATCAGAAGGATATCCCCGAGAAAATAAAGGAAGGAAAATTTTTCCTTATAAGAGGTATCGCCGAGACCGACAATTTCGAAAAATCAAATGAGACCACGATCCAGAAAATCCGCGGGATCAAGCCGATAAAGGATTTCAGGGAAAAAAGGCTGGATAATGCACCCGTTAAAAGGGTCGAGCTTCATGCACATACGCAGATGAGTGATATGGACGGAGTTATCCCGCCCGATGTTCTGGTTAAGAAGGCATTCGAATGGGGGCACAGGGGAATCGCGATCACAGATCACGGAGTGGTTCAGGCCTTCCCTGTTGCAAACCATGCGATAAACTTTGACAAGATAAAGGATGAGGCTGAGCTTAAGCGTGCCAAGGAGTTTAAGATCATATACGGCTGTGAGGGGTACCTGATAGATGACGAGCCCGACAGCGTAACCGATTCAAAGGGTCATGTATTTACCAAGCGTGAAGACGGTACTTACAGCGATGAAGATATAAAAAGGATGCCATATTATCATATCATCCTGCTTTGCAAGAATGATACCGGAAGGATAAATCTCTATAAGCTTGTTTCGGATTCGCATATCAGGTATTTTTCCAAACGTCCGAGAATCCCCAAGAGCCTGCTCAAACAATTCCGTGAGGGCATAATCATAGGATCGGCGTGTGAAGCCGGAGAGCTTTTCAGGGCGGTAGTGCATGAAAAACCGAAGGAAGAGATTGCACGTGTGGCTGCCTTCTATGATTATTACGAGATACAGCAGATCGGGAATAACGCATATATGATCGAAAGCGAGGAATTTCCCGAGGTACAGAACGAAAATGACTTAAGAAGAGTCAATAAAAGGATTGCCGAGCTTGCCGAAGAGGACGGAAAACTCTGCGTTGCTACCTGCGACGTTCATTTCCTTAATCCCGAGGATGAGGTTTACAGAAGGATAATCATGAGCTCAAAAGGCTTTAAGGATGCCGATAAGCAGGCACCTCTGTATCTTCATACAACCGAGGAGATGCTTGAAGAGTGTGACTATCTCGGTAAGGACAGGGCCTACAGGGTGGTTGTAGAGAACCCGAATAAGATTTTCGATATGTGCGAAAGGATATCGCCCGTAAGACCGGATAAGGCGCCGCCCGTCATCCCCGACAGTGATAAGACACTTCGTGAGATATGCGAGACAAGAGCACACCAGATCTACGGACCTGAGCTGCCCAAACAGGTAAGCGGACGTCTTGAGCACGAGCTGGAATCAATCATAAAGAACGGATTCGCGGTTATGTACATCATAGCCCAGAAGCTTGTATGGAAATCAAATGAGGACGGATACCTTGTCGGTTCACGTGGATCCGTCGGTTCCTCGTTTGTTGCGACAATGTCGGGTATCACCGAGATAAATCCGCTGCCTCCGCATTATTATTGTCCGGAGTGCCACTATTCGGATTTTGATTCGGATACCTGTAAGGAATACGTACAGAAATCCGGATGCGACATGCCGGATAAGGATTGCCCGGTATGTGGGCATAAGCTTGTAAAGGAAGGCCACAACATACCTTTTGAGACATTCCTCGGATTCTACGGAGACAAGGAGCCGGATATAGACCTTAACTTCTCCGGGGAATATCAGAGCAAGGCACACGACTATACCGAGGTTATTTTCGGTCACGGACAGACCTTCAGGGCAGGTACCATAGGCTCGCTTGCCGATAAGACCGCATTCGGCCTGGTTTCAAAATATTGCGAAGAACACGGCATGGTAATGCGTGATTCCGAGAAGGAAAGGATTGCCGCAGGCTGTGTGGGCATAAGAAGGACTACGGGACAACATCCCGGCGGTATCGTAGTCCTGCCGCTGGGCGAAAACATATATTCGTTTACACCGATCCAGCATCCGGCAAACGATATGACCACGCCTACGATCACGACACATTTTGAATACCATTCGATAGACCATAACCTGTTAAAGCTGGATATACTCGGACATGATGATCCTACCATGATAAGGATGCTCGAGGATCTGACGGGAATTGATGCAAAGAGCCTTCCGATGGACGATCCAAAGGTTATTTCGCTCTTTGAATCAACGGAAGCACTCGGCGTAAAGCCCGAACAGATAGACGGAGTAGAGCTTGGAAGCCTCGGACTTCCCGAACTCGGAACAAACTTCGTTATCCAGATGCTTAAGGATACGAAACCGAAATGTTTCTCGGACATGGTAAAGATTGCAGGACTGTCCCACGGTACCGATGTATGGCTTAACAATGCGCAGTATTTCATCGAAAGAGGCGATTGTACGCTTGCCACCGCCATCTGTACACGTGACGATATCATGATCTACCTGATAAATCAGGGGCTTGAATCCGGACTTGCGTTCAAGATCATGGAGAGCGTTCGTAAGGGTAAGGGACTTAAGCCCGAGATGGAAGAGGAAATGGTCAAGAATAATGTTCCGGCATGGTATATAGAGTCATGTAAGAGGATCAAGTACATGTTCCCCAAGGCACATGCCTGTGCATATATGATGATGGCATTCCGTATCGCATACTTTAAGGTTTATCAACCGCTGGCATATTACTGCGCTTATTTCAGTATCAGGGCTGCGGATTTTGACTACGAGAAGATGTGCCAGGGTAAGAATCATCTTAAGGACTGCATGAAGAAACTTAATGACAAATCCAAAACGGAGAAGCTGACAGCCAAGGAGCAGGGCGAATATGACGATATGCGTTCAGTTCTTGAGTTCTATGAACGCGGATTTGAGTTCATGCCGCTTGATATCTACTGCGCAAAGGCAAGGCATTTCCAGATAATAGACGGAAAGATCATGCCTTCCTTCGGCTCGCTTTCGGGACTCGGTGAAAAGGCTGCGGAGCAGATTTACGATGCGGCTTCAAAATACCGTTTCGTTTCAAAGGATGATTTTAAATCCAAGGCGAAGATAGGAGATTCCACCATAGAACTTATGTCAAAGCTAGGTATACTCGACGAGCTTCCCCAGAGCGATCAGATGTCATTTGAAGATTTTTTTGGAAAATTTTAAAAAAGTACTTGCATTTTGATATTTTCTGTGGTAATATATCACTGTTGCGTAAGTGACAGTGAATTGGCGAATTGGTCAAGCGGCTAAGACGCCGCCCTCTCACGGCGGAAACAAGGGTTCGATTCCCTTATTCGTCATACCCCGATATATTATCGGGGTTTTTTTATTTGAAATATTGAAATTTAACATTTTAATTTTATTATCCTGAGTGTTATGATTGTCATCCTGAGCGTTAGCGAAGGATCTTATTTAAGGCTTAAAGATTCTTTGCTTCGCTCAGAATGACATACATGAATGAGATATGCAAGATTTACGAGATTTATAAAAAATTATAAATAATGCTTGACAATTATAGTGAATGATAATAGAATTATATAGTTGTATGACCGTGTTAAGATTTTTTTATCTTCTATACATGTATGTACAAAACAATTTAATATTGGAGGTGCTCCTGTGGAATACGTGATAGGAGCGGTAATCGGCGGTATTATTTGTTCTGTCATAGTATTTTTGATCACCAGCAAGATGGTATCCAAGTCCGTAAACGCAAAAAGGGACAAAGCGGATGCCGAAAGTCTGGACAACGCAAAAGCTAAAGCTAAGGAAATACTTGACAAAGCAAAAACTGAAGCCGAATCCGCTAAACGTGAGGCACTGGTTGAAGTCAAGGAGGAATCTCTTCGCTCGAAAAAGGAACTGGAAAAAGAAACCAGGGACAGGAAGAACGAATTGCAGCATTACGAGAATCGTGTGCTGAAAAAGGAAGAGAACCTTGACAGAAAGACCGAAGCCTTAGAACGCAAGGAAGCAAAGATCACTCTGAAAGAAGTTGAACTCGACAAATTAAAGGCAGAGCTCGAAGAAGCTCATGCAAAAGAGATTCAGGAATTGGAGAAGATCTCGGGACTTACCTCCGACCAGGCTAAGGAATATCTGCTTAAAACTGTTGAAGATGAAGTGAAACATGAAACTGCCGTACTTATCAAGGACCTCGAGGCAAAAGCAAAAGAGGAAGCTGATAAGAAAGCTAAAGATCTGATAATTACAGCCATTCAGAAGACTGCGGCAGACCACGTTGCGGAAGCAACCATTTCGGTTGTTCAGCTTCCGAGCGATGAGATGAAAGGAAGGATCATCGGTAGAGAGGGACGTAATATCAGGACTCTCGAGACGTTGACGGGTGTAGACCTGATCATTGACGATACACCCGAGGCTGTAGTTTTATCCTGTTTCGATCCCGTAAGAAGGGAAGTTGCAAGGCTTGCGCTTGAGAGACTTATTTTTGACGGCCGTATTCATCCCGCAAGGATTGAAGAGATGGTTGAAAAGGCTCAGAAAGAAGTTGAACAGATCATCCGTGATACCGGTGAAGCCGCAATGCTTGAGGCCGGTGTACACAATCTGCATCCCGAGCTTGTAAGGCTCCTCGGAAGGATGAAGTTCAGAACAAGCTATGGTCAGAATGCATTAAGGCACTCTGTAGAGGTGGCAATCCTTTCCGGTCATCTGGCCGGAGAACTCGGCTGCGATGTCAGACTTGCAAAGCGTGCGGGTCTGCTTCATGACATCGGTAAGTCAGTCGATCAGGAGATGGAAGGTACCCATGTTCAGATTGGTGTTGACATTTGTAAGAAATACAAGGAATCCGCAATTGTTATCAATGCCGTTGAGGCTCACCACGGAGATGTTGAATTCCAGTCACTCATTGCCTGCATAGTACAGGCCGCAGATGCCATTTCGGCAGCACGTCCCGGTGCAAGACGTGAAACAGTTGAAACTTACACCACCAGACTTAAACAGTTAGAAGATATTACCTCCGGCTTCAAGGGAGTGGAAAAGTCCTTTGCTATCCAGGCAGGAAGAGAAGTAAGAGTAATGGTTATCCCTGAACAGATCAGCGATGACGACATGGTACTCCTTGCACGTGAGATCTCCAAAAAGATCGAAAACGAGCTTGAATACCCCGGTCAGATCAAGGTTAATGTCATCAGGGAGTCAAGAACCACAGATTATGCAAAGTAAGATCGGATTATCCCTCTGCAGTTATGCAGAGGGATTTTTATTTGTAAAAATTTTGTAAAATTTAACTTGATTTTTAATTAAAATCGGTATATTATATTTAGTGATTTTTGTATAAATGGGGTGGATTATATGAAAGCATTAGAAGAAAGGATTCTTTCCGAGGGAAAGATTCTTCCGGGACCGGTGCTGAAGGTGTCTTCGTTTCTGAATCATCAGATGGATCCGGATCTTATCATGGAGATAGGTGCGGAGATCGGCGAACGTTTTAAGGATGAAGAAGTTACAAAGATACTTACGATTGAATCTTCCGGAATAGCGATAGCTCTGGCTGTCGGTGCCGCACTTCATGTTCCTGTTATCTTTGCGAAAAAGCACCGCACAAGCAATGTATCCGGTGAGGTTTATCAGACCATGGTGCATTCATATACCCATAATGTGGATTATACTGTTGTCGTGGAAAGCGAGTTCTTAAAGCCCGATGATAATGTTCTGCTGGTAGACGATTTCCTTGCAAACGGAAAAGCACTGGAAGGGCTAATGGAGCTTGTGGCACAGTCGGGCGGCAGGATCGCAGGGGCAGGTATTGCAATAGAAAAGGGTTTTCAGGATGGCGGTTCGAATCTTAAGGCGAAAGGTCTTCGTATAGAATCAATGGCTGTCATCGACAAGATGGATGAAAACGGAATAATCTTCCGTTAATATTTTCATACAAAGGAGTAAAACCAATGAAAAAACTTATTTCACGTCTTACTACTATTTTATTAGTAGCAACACTTGTCCTTGGCTGTATGACCGGATGCGGCAATTCTAACGACAGCAAGACCGGCAACAATTCAGGTTCGGGCGAAACCAAGACGTCATCGGACATCAAGATCGGACTTATCTGTCTGCATGATGAAAATTCAACTTATGACCTTAACTTCATTAATTCCGTTCAGGAAGTAAAGAAAAAGCTCGGTCTTTCCGACGATCAGGTTATC
The DNA here is from genome assembly GCA_016290905.1 of Lachnospiraceae bacterium. Lineage (GTDB taxonomy): Bacteria > Bacillota > Clostridia > Lachnospirales > Lachnospiraceae > RUG11977. The sequence goes on from JAEEVO010000045.1 coordinate 15,948, forward strand.
ATCAAGAAGAACATCCCCGAGAGCAATGAGTGCAGGGAAGCGGCTTTTGACCTTGCAGACCGCGGATGTAACGTTATCTTTGCAGATTCCTTCGGACATGAGCCCTACATCTTAGAGGCTGCAGCAAAGTATCCCGACGTTCAGTTCTGCCATTCAACAGGTACTCTTGCTCATACCGAGAAGAAGTCGAATTTCCATGATGCATTCTCATCAATCTATGAGGGACGTTACCTTGCAGGTATTGCAGCAGGCATGAAGCTTAACGAGATGATCCAGAGCGGCAAGATCACAGCTGAGCAGGCTGTTATCGGTTATGTCGGAGCATATACTTATGCAGAGGTTATCTCGGGTTATACATCTTTCTATCTCGGAGCTAAATCAGTATGTCCTACAGTAACCATGAAGGTTCAGTTTACAGGTTCATGGTATGATGAGACAGCAGAGAAGGAAGCAGCTACAAAGCTTATTTCCGACGGCTGCGTACTTATTTCTCAGCATGCTGATTCAATGGGCGCTCCTACCGCATGTGAAAATGCAGGTGTTCCCAATATCTCATACAACGGCTCTACAGTTGACGCATGTCCCAATACCTTCATTGTAAGCTCACGAATCGACTGGGCTCCTTACTATGAATATGTTATCAAGTCTGTTATGGAAGGCAAAGAATTGGCATATGACTGGGTAGGAACTCTTGCCGATGGTTCTGTTAAGCTTACAGCTGTTAACACAAAGGCTGCAGCAGCAGGTACTCAGGAAGCAATCGATAAGGCAGCTGAAGATCTGAAGGCCGGAAAGATACATGTATTTGATACAAATAATTTTACGGTTGGCGGAAAGAAGCTTGATTCTTATATGGCTGACGTTGATACCGATGACAAGTATACACCGGATACCGAAGTTATCAAGGATGGTTATTTCCATGAGTCTGAATACCGCTCAGCTCCGTATTTCGATCTCAGGATCGATGGTATTACTACATTGAATGAAATGTTCTAATACGTAAAAGTTCTTTAGACAGTGCTCAGGCTGACATTCACAAAAAAAGCGGATGCCAGCCTTTGTATTTTTCAACGAAAGGAATAGCTTAATGCAAGCATCTCAGAATAACGAAGTTTACGCCATAAGGCTTGAAGGTATTTCAAAGCGTTTCGGAAACAAAATCGCAAACGACAATGTCGACCTTAATGTAAAACATGGACAGATACTGGCAATCCTCGGCGAAAACGGCAGCGGAAAAACTACTCTTATGAACGTAATTGCGGGAATATACTTCCCGGATCACGGCAAAATTTTCGTAGACGGAAAAGAAGTGGTAATGAAGTCGCCCAAGGAAGCAATCAAATACGGTATCGGAATGATACATCAGCATTTTAAACTCGTGGATGTTTTCTCCGCGGCCGAAAACATAATGCTTGGTCTTGAAGAAAAAGAAAAATACAGTATCAAACGGTGTGAAAAGAGAGTAAGCGAGATCGCAAACCAGTACGGCTTCGAGATAGATCCTTCGCGTAAGATATATGAGATGTCGGTTTCCGAGAAACAGACGGTTGAGATAATCAAGGTTCTCTACAGAAACGCGAATATACTTATACTTGATGAACCGACCGCAGTGCTTGCACCGCAGGAAACGGAAAAGCTTTTTGATGTTTTAAGGAAAATGCGTGATGACGGAAAAGCCATCATCATCATAACACATAAGCTTCATGAGGTGCTTTCACTTTCGGATCAGGTGGCTGTTCTTTGTAAGGGAAAATATATAGGAACCGTAAATACCGCCGAAACAAATGAGGCGAAGCTTACCGAGATGATGGTCGGTAAAAAGGTAACTCTGAACATAGACAGACCTGAGCCCATAAACCGCAAACCGAGACTTGAACTTTCGCATGTAAGCTGTGTTAACCGTGAAGGAACCAAGATCTTAAACGACGTTTCATTTACGGCATATTCCGGAGAAATACTCGGTATTGCAGGTATAGCCGGCAGCGGACAGCGTGAGCTTCTCGAAAGTATCGCAGGACTGCAGAAGCCCGAGGGAGAGATCCTGTATATAGACCCCGAGACGGGTAAAACCGAGGATCTGCGTTCAAAAACACCTATGCAGATACGTGAGAAAGGTATCAGCCTTTCATTTATCCCCGAAGACCGACTCGGCATGGGTCTTGTCGGGAATATGGATATAGTTGATAACGTAATGCTTAGGAGCTACAGAAAGGGCCGTCCGTTTTTGCTTGACAGGAACAATCCGAAAAAGCTTGCGGAGAAGATAATAGAAGACCTTGAGGTCGTTACTCCCGGAGTATCGACTCCCATCAGAAGCCTTTCGGGCGGAAATGTCCAGAAGGTACTGGTAGGACGTGAGATTGCATCCGCACCGACCGTTCTTATGTCGGCTTATCCGGTTCGAGGACTTGATATAAATTCTTCATATATGATATATCATCTGCTGAATAAGCAGAAGGAAAACGGCTGCGCCGTCATATATGTCGGTGAAGATCTTGATGTTCTCCTTGCTCTTGCCGACAGGATACTTGTTATCTGTGCAGGCTCAGTATCGGGCATCTTTGATGCGAGGACAACTACAAAAGAGGAAATCGGTCTTAAGATGATCCAGAATAAACATCAGAGAGGAAGTGATGCAAATGGCTGACACCGGGAAGAAAATAAAAGAACCCCTTTTCCATATTGTGAGAAGGGACAATATAGTCTGGTGGAAAGCATGGATCATAAGATTACTTGCAATCCTTGCCGCTCTTGTTTTCTGCGGGATCGTTTCTTTCCTGCTTACAAAGGAAAACCCTTTACGTATATACTCTGTTATGTTTGACGGTGCATTCGGTACAAAACGCCGCGTATGGAGCCTTGCGCAGAATGTTGCAATGCTTCTGTGCGTTTCCGTTGCCGTAGCTCCCGCATTTAAGATGAGGTTCTGGAACGTAGGCGGTGAAGGACAGGTATTGGCAGGCGGACTTGCTTCTGCTGCATGTATGATCCTTTTCGGTGACTCACTTCCGAGCGCCGTGCTTCTTATAGTAATGCTTATCGCAAGTATCCTTGCCGGAGCAATCTGGGCAGTGATACCTGCAATATTCAGGGCTCGCTGGAACACAAACGAGACGCTTTTTACCCTGATGATGAACTATATAGCTATCCAGCTTGTATCCTTCTTTGCTTACAAGTGGTCGGTTCCCAAGGGTTCGGGTCAGGTCGGCATCATCAACCGTACATCTCACGCCGGCTGGCTTCCCGTCATCGGTGATATGGAATACCTTTTGAATATTATCATTGTTCTTGTACTGACCGTTATCATGTACGTTTACTTAAAGTACAGCAAGCAGGGATACGAGATCGCAGTTGTCGGTGAGAGTGAGAAGACTGCAAAGTACATTGGTATTTCCGTACGTAAGGTAATTCTCAGGACCATGATCATATCCGGCGCTATCTGCGGACTTGCAGGTCTGCTGCTTGTAGCGGGCACCGATCATACGATTTCAAGAGAGACTGCTGCCGGTCGAGGCTTTACGGCCATCATGGTCACATGGATGGCAAAATTCAATCCCTTCTTCATGGTGCTTACTTCACTGCTTATAGTATTTCTTGAGAAGGGCGCAACAGAGATATCGACTGCATTCGAGCTGAATGAATCATTTTCCGAGATAATTACCGGTATCATCATATTCTTTATAATAGGATGTGAGTTCTTTATTCAGTACAGAGTAGTATTCAGGGAAAAGGAGGCGGCTTAATATGTGGGCAGAATTCATTCGTCGTGCCATTATGCAGGGCATACCGCTGCTGTTTGGCTCAACAGGTGAGATAATCACAGAAAAATCCGGAAACCTTAACCTGGGTATCCCCGGCATAATGTATGTCGGAGGTATCGGCGGAGTTATAGGAGCATTTCTTTACGAACAGAATACTACGGAGCTTAATCCTTTCCTGGCAGTATTCATTCCTTTATTATGCTCGATACTGTGTTCGCTGATAATGGGACTGATATATTGTTTCCTTACGGTTTCACTCCGTGCAAATCAGAATGTTACCGGACTTGCAATGACCACCTTCGGTGTCGGCATAGGAAATTTCTTCGGCGGTTCACTTGTAAAGCTTGCCGGAAGTGATGTCCCGTCCATAAATCTGACGGCTACCAGCAGTTATTTCAGAACCTCGCTTCCTTTTGCGGAGGATCTCGGATGGTTCGGGCAGATTTTCCTTTCACACAGTTTTCTGGCATATCTGGCGATAATAACAGCAATAGTTGCCTCGTTTGTACTTACAAAGACACGTACAGGTCTTAACCTGCGCGCTGTCGGTGAAAATCCGGCGACAGCCGATGCCGCCGGCATACGTGTCGAAAAGTATAAATATCTGGCAACCTGTATAGGCAGTATCATAGCCGGTCTTGGCGGACTTTATTACGTTATGGATTATGCTAACGGCGTATGGTCGAACGACGGCTTTGGAGACAGAGGATGGCTGGCAATTGCACTTGTAATATTTGCAATATGGCGTCCGAACTTGAGCATACTCGGTTCCATACTGTTCGGAGGCCTGTATATCGTTCATAATTATATCCCCAATCTGGATGTAAGCGGACAGGAACTCTTCAAAATGCTTCCCTATGTTGTAACTATTCTTTTCCTTGTTATAACCAGCATAGGAAAGAAGAGAAACGCACAGCCGCCCGCTTCACTCGGACTTCCGTATTTCAGGGAAGATCGATGAGCTTAAAAAATTGATAAAATTCATCTTTACAAAAAACGATGTATGTGAGATAATAAAGTTTGGGTTTAGAACTACTCAAAGTATTAATATAATGAAAGGAGTTTTACAAACATGACTTACACTCATGAAGTACAAACTATGTGTCCCGTTGCTAAGGGCGCAAAGCATGATCCGGCTCCTATTCCTCAGGAAGGACAGTGGACCAAGGTTAAGAAAGTTGAAGAAATCAACGGATTTACACACGGTATCGGCTGGTGTGCTCCTCAGCAGGGTGCATGTAAGCTTACCCTCAATGTAAAGAACGGCGTTATCCAGGAAGCTCTTGTTGAGACTATCGGATGCTCAGGAATGACTCACTCGGCAGCTATGGCAGCTGAGATCCTTCCCGGCAAGACCGTTTTAGAGGCTATGAACTCTGACCTTGTTTGTGATGCTATCAACACCGCTATGAGAGAGCTTGCTCTTCAGATCATCTACGGTCGTACACAGTCTGCATTCTCGGATGACGGACTTGCTATCGGCGCAGGTCTTGAGGATCTTGGTAAGGGTCTGAGAAGCCAGGTTGGTACTATGTACGGAACCTTAGAGAAGGGACCTCGTTACTTAGAGATGGCAGAAGGCTATGTTACCGGTATCGCTCTTGACGAGAATGATGAGATCATCGGATACCAGTTTGTTTCATTAGGAAAGATGACAGACTTCATCAAGAAGGGTGATGACCCTACAACAGCTTGGGAAAAGGCTAAGGGCCAGTACGGACGTGTTGATGATGCAGTTAAGATCATCGATCCCAGAAAAGAATGATAGAAGGAGGAGATAAAAATGGCATTATTTGAATCATATGAGAGAAGAATTGACCAGATCAACAAGGTCATTTCACAGTATGGCATCTCCTCTGTAGAGGAATGCGAGAAAATCTGCAAGGATGCAGGTCTTGATGTTTATGC
>JAEEVO010000141.1 GCA_016290905.1 Lachnospiraceae bacterium
GATTGCATCTGCGATTGTCTTTATCGTATTATCATCTCCATTTACCAGTAGTGCGAGACATTGCGTAGCTCTTGAACAGGCTACATAAAAAAGTCGTTTTCGTTCCTCATCCAAGAAACTGTTCTCGTCAATATCTACAATAATAACCACTCTGCTTTCCAATCCCTTAAACTTACTCGCAGTAGTAAACAAAACTGAAGAATTCGTCTTTTCCCTTGTTATAGGAATACCGGATATCTTTGTAACATCACTCATTACAGAATCACTTTCCCTCTTGAGCGATAAGATAACTATATCCGAGTACTCATATCCGTGTCGGTCATCTCTCAAATAGTTAAGTAGCTTTGTCATTCCTGCAATATGGGATCCCTTTATAAAACTAATACTTGTCTGTTCCCCATTTATCATCGTAACTTTTTTATCAAGCGAAATATCAATAACATTATATGATGTTATTGCAATCTCGTATGTGTTTCTACAGTTCTTTGTAAGAAGGAGTTTACATTCTGAGTTTCTTATCCATTCAGGCACTTCTTTCGTGGTTAGTATCTGGTTTTTGTCATAGAACGCAAAGAAATGCCCTTCTTTTAACTCTGTAAAATCCTTAAAATATAACACTTCCTCGTTCAGGAAATCCTGAGCCTCATCAATTATAACATCTTCATAATCCAGGCAATCCCAATCTATTTTTTGTAATTCTGCAGTCCTTTTATCGCCTGACGAGGTATCAGCTCCCGGTTTATAATGTGCAATGAAAGTGTGCAGATTAAAATATGTCACATTTTCGTACGGGAATGTCTTCTGTAAATACGAAAACAAAAATTTGTTAAAACATAGGAATAATACTTTTCTTCCATCTTTACCGAATCTTCTCGCTGCTTCTTTGGCAATTAAGGTTTTCCCCGTGCCTGCCACTCCTTGAATGGTTGCATTTTTCTGTTCGGAAATATAATCAAGCAAGCCTGTTTGCTCATCGGTCAGTTTCAGGTGAATATTCCGGTGCGGCGGAGCCGCCATTCCGGAAAATTGGAAACCGTGAATCCGGAACAGGGAACCGCCACACCGATATAGTTACTTTTGCGAGTTTACTCACTTAACCGCGGATCCATACCATATACTTCCCGCATGGATCTGTTGTTGGCAGGATCGATGGGAACGATGTTGATCTTGTACGCATCGTACTTGATCCGGTCCAGAATCGCCTCTGCCAAAGGACTATCGTCACCGCCCAGCTGATCATACCATCCGCTGAACTCATACTGAGAGCAAAAGATCGTAGAGGATTTCTTGCGCCTGTGATGAAGCAGTTCAAGGATATCGTGCTGTTCGGTTTCTGTTGGCTTCAACAACAGCCATTCATCAATGATGAGGAGTAGCGGATTCGCATACTTCTTTTGCACCTTGACATATGAACCGTTATCGCGAGCCATCTCCAGTTCCATAAGGAGATCCGGCAGTCGCACATACTGAGTTTTATAACGCTGCTTACAGGCCTCCATACCAAGTGCACATGCCATATATGTCTTGCCACTACCTGTTGCACCGGTGATGAAGATGTTTCTGTGATCTGTGATGTATTCGCAGGTTCCGAGTCTTTGGATCAGTTCCCGGTTGAGTTTTCTGCCGGATACATAATCTATGTCTCCGATATAGGCTTCAGGCTGGTCAAAGCCTGCCTGTCTGATGAGACGCTTAAGACTGTTGGATCTACGGTTGTTGTACTCGATATCCACGAGCATTCCCAAGCGGTCTTCAAAGGCAAGATCCTTCATTTTCGGATCATCCTTCTGGGTAATGAATGCATCCGCCATAGAGGTCAGGCGCATCTCGATCAGCTTATCAATGGTACTCTGTATGGTCATGTTTCTTACCTCCTGTAGTAATCAGCGCCACGAGTAATGGCGTGCGGGTTGGCGGTGGATGTATTCTTGTCTGACGTATCAGAGGAACCTTGATCGTCCAGACCGGCTACAAGAATGTTTTTGATGCTCTTGTAGCTAGGAGATGCAGTGTAACTCAAAGCTTTCTTACAGGCGGCTTCCAAACGTTCAGGAGAGTATTTCTCGGCCATCTTTAAAAGCCCCATACAGCTTCGATACGACTGCTGTTCCACCCGCTGAGAGGTAAGTATTGAATTGATAACTTCGCCAGTACACGGACCGATCTGCATGGCCCATCTTCGGAAACGGTCGCCGTTCCACTCGAGGTACTGCTGATGATCCTCCGGCATGTGTTCGGTTATGGTACTGTATTGTCCCTTTCTCCCATAGAGTCTTCTGTGGGATGCGATACGGTTTTGCTTATAAAAGATTTCAATGGCTGTGCCGGTTACCCTCACATCCACCTTACGCTTGATATATTCGTAAGGGACGGAGTATAGCATTCCGTCAATGGATATGTGATAATTGTACTGAACGGTGGCTTGTTTCCATTCCGCCAGTTCATAAGGGGTAGCAGGTAACGGTGCCAGCAATGGCAGTTCTTCGTCGCGGAAGATCTCGTAACGGCTACCCTCTTTCTTTTGGAAGGGCCGATTCACGAAAACTTTTAACTTTTGACGGATGGCACAGTTTAATTCGGCCAAAGAGAAAAACTGTTCATTGCGAAGTGCCGCGGTGATCCATGTGGAAATGTTCCCAACAGAGCCTTCTGCGTTCGGCTTATCCTTCGGTGCTCTAACCCGAGCGGGAATGATGGCGGTGTTGTAATGCTCAGCCATTTCATGATAAACAGCATTGATCTGTTGATCATTCCACTTATTGTTATGGATTACAGCCGTCTTGCAGTTGTCAGGCACCAGGATCCTTGAAACGCCACCAAAGTACTCATACATGTGAACATGAGCACTGATCCAGGAGTCCTGCTTTTCATTCAGAAAAGCCTCGACGTAAGGGTATTGGCTATACGTCAGGACACCAACAAAGATGTAGGCGTTGATGATCTCACCAGTATCGGGATCAATGATTTGGGCCGGATCGCCAGCCCAATCAACCTCGATCTGTTCACCGGGCTTCCGCGCGATGTGCATCGTTGCTCTACGCTTTTGCTCATCCTGCTGGATGTAATAACAGAACTGCGAATACATCAACGGATTATCGCCGTTAAGACGGCAGTCCTCAAGATACTCAGTCCACAGGAGCTTCTTGTTCACACCGTTGCGGAGCAGTTCCTTCCGGATATAGTCATAATCCGGCATTCGTTTGGAAGGAGAAGAACTTTCTTCTTCACGTGGGAATAGGATCCCTTCGATCACTGCATCTGTGTAAGATGCCGGTAATGGCCATGCCAGTTCTTTTTCTTTGGCGGCGGCCAAAACCTTGTTGACGGTCTTTTTTGAGACACCGCAGCTGGCAGCAATCTTTTCCTGGCTTAGTTGCAGGATTGGTTGGGCCAACCGGATGATCTCGCGGTACTTGGTCATATCTGTGACCTCCTTACAATGAATTTACGCCATTGGCGCATAATTCCATTATAAGGGTGGAACTACCGGAATCGCGGTTCCCTACGCCGGAATGTCGGTTTCCGATTTTCCGGAATCGTCGGTTTCCACGTCCGGATTGGCGGTGTAAATCACGCCGGAATACTCAATGACCGGGAAAGATATGACAGGGAGCTGGCGAAACTTGAGGCAAAAGTCGGGTTCAGCCTTGGGTTTAAGCTGAACATACTTGATAAGAGGCTGTTGTATCTTACAGGCGGGAATTACGAGATTTCAGACAAAATGGCAGCCCATCTGGCAAGACGCAAAGAATTTGATTGCCCACCGGAGCATATTGAGCAAGTCTTTGCAACAATAAGGAAGACCATATACGAACGCACGGCAAGCAAATCGTTCGAGGCTGTTAAGATAGATGACTACAGGAAAAGAAAAACAGGGGAAGGTAGTTAAAATGAAAAAAAACGAACTGCTGGAAAATTTAATTCGGATGAATGAATTATCGGAAGCCGAACTACCTGACATTGAACTCCCGGAATTCGAAGAACTCTACGCGAATATAGTTGAATCCATGATACCGGAGGGAAAAGCCGGGGGGGAAGAGGTAAAAGCTGTAAAGGCATCGGATGAGACCAAAAGGCCGGATGAG
>JAEEVO010000046.1 GCA_016290905.1 Lachnospiraceae bacterium
ATTAAGCAGAACGAATTAAAGATCAAGCAGGCAGAACTGAAACGCGAGTCAGATTTAAAGCAGGCTGAAGCAGATGCAGCTTATAAGATTCAGGAAGAGGCACAGCGTAAGGTTATCGAGACCACAGCAGTTGAGGCTGATATCGCTCGTCAGCAGAAGTCGGTAGAACTCAAAAAACAGGAAGCTGAGGTTAAGGAACAGGAACTTGCTGCAGCTATCAAGAAGCAGGCAGATGCAGACAAGTATCGTCAGCAGCAAATGGCAGACGTAGAGCTTTACAGACGTCAGAAGGACGCTGAGGCTAAGAAGTTTGAAATGGAGCGCGAGGCTGAAGCTATGAGGATCAAGGCTGACGCCATCAAGTACCAGGCAGAGCAGGATGCGGAAGCTATCAGGGCAAAAGGTATTGCAGAAGCAGAGGCCATCAGGGCAAAGGGTATCGCAGAAGCAGAGGCAACAGAGAAGAAGGCCGAGGCTATGTCAAAGATGAAGGAAGCAGCAGTCCTTGAGATGTTCTTCAAGGTTCTTCCCGATATCGCAGCAAGTGTTGCAAAGCCTCTCGAGAATATCGACAAGATCACTATGTACGGCGAAGGCAATACCGCAAAACTCGTCGAGGACATTACAAAGAGTACGACGCAGATCACTACAGGTCTTACGGAAGGACTTGGCTTTGATTTAAAGAGCGTTCTTGCAGGAGCGCTTGGATCGAAGATTTTGAGCAATAATGCAGAAAAGACAACCGATTTTAAGGAGACGGAAGCTCCGGCGGCAAAGAGTGAGACTGTAGAAGAGTAAGCTTTAAGAAAGTAAATTTGGATTAAACGAAAAGGGCAGGAGCCGATAAAGGTTCCTGCTCTAACTTTTTTCCTTGAAAAAAAGAAAAAATAGTAGTAAAATATAGTAAATTTAGAGAAAACGGTTTCAATCAGAAAACCGTCCCTCTGATAGAAAGGTGAGTCATCGATGATTTACATGAGAAAGGAGTTTGAAATGGTTAGTTTGGGAAAAAAGAGAAAAAAATTGTTTTCTGTGAGAGTGTTGGCAACGCTTATGATCATGGTCTTTGTGGTCGGACTTATTCCGGTATCGGCTAAGTCAAAGAGCAAGAACAGTACAAGCAGTAAGAAGATGCAAAAGGAGTTTTTAGAGACTCTCGGTAACGAAGAATTAACTAAAGTTACGTATAAGACCGACAGTAAAAGGAAGCTGGAGATAGCATATAATGAGGCAACTGTTGATCAGGAGCTTATTATTGATGCACCAAATGCCCCGGTGATAAATAGATCGACCTTTAAAAAGGTTACCATCCTGAATGCTAAGTCATATGCTGAAGCAGGTAATGGCAATACAATAGTTGTTAAGGATGAGAATGCGAAGCTGATCGTTGCGAAAAACGCCAACGTAAATAAGATAGTCGTTTCAACGGATTCGGCCAACATAACCATCAGAAGCCGTGCTTCCGTTGAGCTTATCGAATGTAAGAAGGCTTCGGCTGAGGTTAACGTTAATGTTGCCGCAAAGGCTGAAGCAGATATAAAATTATCGCGTAAAACAAATCTTACCGTTACAGGTTCTAAGAAGGCGGATGTTGACATAACCTCGACAAAGAAGAACAGTACGGTTGAGACATCGATCCCTGTAGAAATTGCTACCACCAAGACGATCAATGTTATCATGAACGAAGGTGCGGAAAAGACAGAGATTGATTCACTTAATAAAAATGCGAAGGTAAAACTTGAAAATAACAGTTCGGAAGAGCCTACTCTGAAGGTTGAAGGCGTGATCGTTTCCAAACCGGAGGATAAAAACGGGACAGACGATAAGGATGATGAAAAGAAGACCGATTCAGGTTCCGGAGAAAGCACTAATACTGACGGTACAGGAACCGGAACCGGAACCGGTACAGGAACGGGAACAGGAACAGGCACGGGAACGGGAACCGATACAGGAACAGGAACCGGTACAGGAACGGGAACAGGAACAGACACGGGAACAGGAACAGACACTGGAACAGGAACGGGTACAGGAACAGGCACCGGCGGAGATACCTCGGGTGGAGAAGAAAAGCCTGTAACATATACCGTAAAGACAAAAGCTGAGTTTGAAGAGGCACTTAGTAAGGCTAAGAAAAAAGATGAAATCATAATAGACGGCGAGATATCGACAGGATCAAAATATATTACTGTTCCCGAGGATGTTACATTATCGTTTTCAACATCGGGAAAAATTATCCTTTCGTGTGATGCAGGGCTTGTTTGCAAGGGAACTCTTGTAACATCTGCGGAGATGAATGAGATTACATGGGATAATGAGAAAACCGGATATAATGCACCACGAGTAGCTATTACAAACTTTTATAATAAGAAAGACAGAACGCAAAACCATGCGGTATGGAAACGCGGTGGGGTGACAATTAAAGTAGGTGATTATAAAGGAAACTGGCAGTATGATAATTCGTCCTTCTCGTATTTGTTTGATATAGGTGACGGAAGAGGAGAATACTATTATTCAGATCATGAGGCTACATTTACAGGTACGGATAACAGCTTCGAGATTTTTGAAAAAACTTGCTATGGAGACGGAAAATATATAGTAAATGGGAAAGAGTATTTTGCCGCTGAAGGAAAGCTGAAGGAAAGTGACGCTTTTACAGATCTTAGATACAAACTTAACAACTCTTTTACGGACGAAGTGATAACGGTATCTAAGGAGACAGTGATCCCTAAATTGGAAAATATGGAAATAAAAAAGGGAGTCACCTTAAAGTTTGAAAAAGACGGAAAATTGATTTTTAAAGAAGGTGCATCTCTGTGGATACGTGGTACACTGATAACTTCGGCAGACTTTAAAGAACTTGATCTTACAGATACGTCAATATTTACATCTGACTCTCCGGGTATCAGGATAATGGGTGACAAATATGAGAATGGTTCTGACGTTGTCAAAAGCTCAGGCAAGATCATAGCGGGGTCGACGATAATAGAGCTTACCATGGATGGGAAAGATCCACATGAAGAAGCAAATATTAACAAACAAAAGCAAATTAATTATATTGGAATTGATGATCCAATCTGGATATTCGGATTATATAGAGTTAATATAAATATCACGGATCCTGATCATAATATTGACATAACAAAATTCGCATGGAGCGGAGACGGAAAAGCTTATATAGATAATAAAGAATATGTTTGCGTTCAGGATAAGCTGGTTGAACCTAATGATTTTACAAGGTTCAGGGATAAGCTGAATTCAAATGCACAGACAGATGAGGCGACTGTTTCAACGGGCTATACACCAAATAAGATAACGCTCGACAAGGAAATAACTGTTCCGGATTATGTAAATCTTGAAATACCGGGCGGAGTAGAGCTTACTTTTACAGGAGCAGGAAAGATCATACTTGGAGAGAACTCGGAATTTAAGGTATTCGGTCGTATTGATACTTCTGCAGCCTTAGGTGAGATTAGCATGGTTTCTAGTTCCGGTATACATATATATTCAAAAAGAATAAGTGTTAAAACTGATGATGGTTATAAAGAATATATGAGAAGCGGAATCTGGAACAGAGGTAATGTTTCCATAACAATACCGTCTATTGAAGAATATCAAGAATATATGTGGTTTGATTCGAAAGGACGGGTATTTGCACAACGTCGCTTTACACCTGCGTTTAACGGTTCGGATACAGGATTTGATCCGGTTAAGCTTTTGTGGGAACAGAACCAAGAAATTTTGATAAACGGAACTACATATCTTGCAACATCTATCTATAAAGACGAAGCCCACACACCAATATCTTCTGCATATGTTGTTAAAAATAAGAACGATGCTGACGAATTAAAGGTTGTGATCCCTGTACATATATCAGATGCTTGGAACGAAAACAAGTTTGATACAATTGATGTTTCAGCGGCTACGGGAACTTCTGTAAAGTTAAATTATAGTCTGAATGATGCTTACAGACTGGAGAAGCTGACAGGTGAAAACGAAGACGGGGAAACGATTTTAAAGGTTACATACGATTATGATGTCGATACCGGTAAAAACATTAAAGTTGATGTCTATTTTATGGATAAGAAGATTAAAGATTATCCCTATACTTAATAGAGTGGTCTTAAGAGTTTAGAGATTTCTCTTGAAAAAAATTCTCATAAGTAGTAAAATACTATCGATTTAAAAGGGACGGTTTCAATCAAAGAACCGTCCCTCTGATTGAAAGGGAGACTGGAATGAAGAAGATAGTCCTTACCGGTGGAGGAACCGCGGGGCATGTTACACCCAACATGGCGCTCATAGAGAAACTGAGGCAGATGAATTACGATATTACTTATATAGGTTCGATCGACGGTATAGAAAAGGGACTTATAGAAGGGATGAAGGTTCCTTATTACGGGATTTCTTCGGGAAAACTCAGAAGATATTTCAGCATAAAGAATTTTACGGATCCTTTCAGGGTGCTTAAGGGCTATTTTCAGGCGAAGAAGCTGATGCGCGAGATCGAGCCGGATGTAGTATTTTCAAAGGGCGGCTTTGTTGCGGTACCAGTTGTATATGCCGCAAAGAAGAGAGGAATTCCGGTAGTCATACATGAATCGGACATGACTCCCGGACTTGCCAATAAGCTATGTATAAAGAAAGCGTCCAAGATATGCTGTAATTTTGAAGCCACACTGTCGCATCTCCCCGCAGGGAAGGCAATCCATACCGGAACTCCGCTAAGGAAGGAGCTCTTTGAGGGTAACAGGGAAAAGGGTCTGCAGATCAACGGATTTACAAACGGTATGCCGGTGCTTCTTATTGTAGGAGGTTCGACGGGCGCTCAGCGTGTAAATGAAGCGGTGAGAAAGATCATGCCGAAGCTTCTGGAGACCTTCCAGGTAATACATATCTGCGGTAAGGGGAAGACCGATCCCGATTTTGACTATATCCGCGGACTACGCCAGTACGAGTATGTAAGCGATGACCTTAAAGATATGTTTGCGGCAGCAGACCTTGTGATCTCAAGGGCCGGCGCCAATGCGGTTTCGGAGCTCCTTGCACTGAAGAAACCCAACATACTCATACCTCTTTCCATCGGGAGCAGGGGAGACCAGGTACTTAACGCCGAGGCTTTTGAAAAGAACGGGTACAGCTATCTTTTAAAGGAAGAGGAACTTACCGAGGAGAATCTGCTGAAGGCGGTTGATATAGTGAATGCAAACCGTGAGAAGTATATAAATGCCATGGAAACCGCGCCTGAGAGGGATGCGACGGAAATCATAACGAAAATGCTCGATGAACTTGCGGTAAACGGGGACTGAAGATGATAAAAAAATTTATGTCATTCTGAACGAAGTGAAGAATCTTAAAGCCTTATGTGATAAGATCCTTCGCTAACGCTCAGGATGACAAACATAGCTCAGGATGAAAAGCAATACTTAACTTAATGACTTTGATAAATAAGGAGACGTTGTTTGGAAGAAATCTTGAAAAAAGCTGCAGACATCCGTATTTCGGGTCTGCATATGACCGATGGTGAAAAGTCGGCTGTTGAAGAAAAGAGTAAGGGTTATATAAGTAAAAGAGGACAGAGTACTTACCTTGTTGCCGAATCCGATGAAGGCATACGGACCATGATTAAGCTTACAAAAAGCAGGGTTGAGGTAAAAAAAAGTCTTGTCAAAATCGAAAAAACGGCATCGGGGACGGTTCTGTCGGAGCTGGTTTATGAGGAAGGCAGCTCTGTTTCGGGATTTTATATTACTCCTTACGGGAAGTTTGACATTGAAACGGAAACCCGGAATATGCATAAGTCGGAAACGGAAGATAGTATACTGTGCAATATTTCGGGAAATATAAAAATGAACGGCAGCCCCGTTTCCGAATTCAACCTGGAAATCGCTGCTGCCGTGATCAGCTGATCATTTTGATTTCTTGCCGGTATTGGAAGAATTGCCTTCCTTATCGGCTTTTTTCTTTGATTTCTTATCCGAAGTATCTCCGTCGGCTTTCTTTTTGGCGGAAGCGTATTTCTCGGCAATCTTTTGTCTGAAGGATTTCTTTCCTTCGGGAACGAGGAGACCGCCTCTTGCCCATTTTGCTTCCATTATGTAAATGCCGTTGATGACACACTTGACTTCACGCTTTTCGGGAAGAACCGAGTATGCTTTTTCGTCACACATGAAGGTTATGATCCTGGGACCGATCTTGGCCTTGACTGTGGGGATCTTGGAACGACGGAGAAGCTTGGGAGTCTGGTCGATAACTACCTGCGGGAATCCCGCATCCTTTAGTCTCACCCTTTCTTTCTTTATAACGAAAAGGGATGTCGTCTGTGCACCCGATTTCATCTGCTCTTCGGAAGCTTCCTGCTTTTTCTGAAGCTTTCGTCCGAAAATGAACAATACGATAAGTCCGGCTAAAAGTACGCCGAGTATTATCAATAATATCAGTACCGGTGTTGATATCAGAAATATTGGTGTTGAAAATAAAAACATTTTTTAATCCGCCCCTTGTAGGTTTCCTTTCTTAAACATAGCAAACCATATCATAGCATTATTTTTTGAAAAAATCAAGAGAAATGTTATTTTGAAGCAGATGCCGTATCTATGTATAAGGCTTTGTCTTCCTTGAGCATCTCGGCAATAACTCCCTGTACGCGTGAGGCGAGCGTCTTTTTGTCTTCGCGGCTTAAGTTTGTGGTGGAAATGGGCTCGCCGTAATGAACGACAACCTTTGCTTTCTTTATCCAGGGCTTATGCAGCTCGTAAAGGGCATCCGAGTTTGAGATGGCGATCGGAACGATGGGACATTCGGTCTTTTCGGCAACCTTGAAGCTGCCCTCCTTGAACGGGAGCATTTCTTCTTCGTGATTTCGTGTGCCTTCGGGCATGATAAATACCGAGTAGCCGGCTTTGACGTTTTCCACAGCCTGAAGGATGGTCTTTAGTCCCTGGCGCATATCGTCCCTGTCAAGGAATAAGCATGTCATGTTCTTCATCCAGAGCGGGAGGATGGGAAATTTCTTTATCTCTTTTTTGGCAATGAAGCCCGTAAGCCCGCCAACGGTCATATATCCCAAAGGAGTGTCGGCATAGCTTCTGTGGTTCGATACGTAAAGTACCGCGGTATCCTTCGGTATGTTCTCTTTTCCGAGCAGGGTTATCTTTGCACCGCATTCCCACATGAGGATCCTGAAGGAAAAGCGGACGAATTTCTGTGAAAACGAAGCGCACGCATGCTTGTTAAAGCGGCCGATGATCCAGACAACAAGGTACATCGGCAGCGTGCCGACCAGGAAAATAAACATTGTTAATACTACGATTATACTTCTCATATTCCTCCGACCGACCGATAAAGCCTGTTCATCGGTCACAGTATTATAGTTTGGGCATAATGCACGGCGCTTGATGTGGAATCAAATACCGTAACGAATGGTTATTATGTCTGTATCTGTTTTCTATTATAGCACATAATATTAAAAAGTTAAATAAAAAGTTTATCAAAAACCTTGAAAGATTACAATTTTTTGTGTATTATATTAAAGTGAAGGAAACTGAAATCGAGGAGTTCCGAAAACAGGAGGCAGATATGGATAACTGTATTTTTTGCAAGATAATAGACGGGAGCATACCTTCCGTAAAAGTATATGAGGATGACGATTTTAAGGTCATTATGGACATTGCGCCCGCTGCAAAGGGGCATGTGCTTGTACTGCCCAAGAAGCACTGTGCGGATCTTTTGACAATAGATAAGGATGTGGCATCAAAGGCGCTTATTGTCGCATCGAAAATCGCAAACGCACAGAAAAAGGCACTTAACTGCGACGGTATCAACCTGCTCCAGAATACAGGAGAAGCTGCATGGCAGTCGGTATTCCATTTACATATTCATCTCATCCCTAGGTTCAAGGATGACGGCGTATGTGTTCCGTGGGAGCACGTGCAGTATGCTGAGGGCGAGGCTGAGGAATATGCGGCAAAGATCCGTGCATGCCTGTAATTAAAGATTGAAGGAGAACGGATATGTCTTCTAAGGCTCCTATCGGAGTATTTGATTCGGGTATCGGCGGGACCACCGTCGTAAAAGAGCTGATGAAAAGCCTCCCGAACGAAAAAATAGTGTATTTCGGGGATACGGCGAGAGTACCCTACGGAAATAAATCAAAAGAAACGGTCATAACATATTCGAGACAGATAGCCGGATTCCTGCTGTCCCAGGGCGTAAAGGCCATTGTCATAGCCTGCAATACGGCAAGTGCGCTTGCGCTTGAGACATTGAGGCATGAGCTTGATGTTCCGGTGATAGGAGTGGTAAAGCCGGGCGCAAAGGCAGCAGCCGAAGCCACAAGGAATAACAGGATAGGCGTTATCGCAACGAGAGCCACGATAAACAGCGGCATTTACGAGGAGTTCCTGCATAAAACGGATCCGGAGATAAAGGTATTTACAAAGGCCTGTCCGTTATTTGTTCCGCTGGTGGAAGAGGGCTGGATTTCGGACGATATTACAAGACAGATAATCCACAGGTATCTGGACGACCTGCTGGAAAAAGATATTGACGCGCTGATACTGGGGTGTACGCACTATCCGCTGCTTGCGGAAGAGATAAGAAAAGTCGCGGGAAAGGGCATTATCCTTGTGAATCCTGCGTTTGAGTGTGCGCGTGAGTTCAGATATATGCTCGAGGAAAACGATCTGTTGTGCGAGGAAAAGCAGGAGCCGAGGCATGAGTTTTATGTAAGTGACGGACCTGAGGCATTTGCGGAGCTGGCAGGTGAGTTTTTGGGCGAGGGAATAGTGAAGCCGGATGATGTAAAGATACGTAACTTTGACAGACAGGGATGAGGAACGGAGAATGAAGCTTACAGTCGACAATTACAAACCATTATATGAAGCAGATCCCGCGCGTTGGGCCGAGATGTCTGCCGAGAGTAAATTTGATTATCTGACCGATGAGATAAAAAAGGGCAATAATGACGCACGTTTCCATCTGTCCCTGCAGATAACAAGATTGAACATAAAATCGGTGCCCTCGGATAAGATAGTGGCATGGTGCCATAAGATGCCCTATGCCAATCTGCCGATAGCAAGCTTGTTCCTGGGATTTTGCTACGAGCTGGGTTACGGGGTGCAGCAGGACTACGTAAAGGCTCTGGCATGTTATGAAAATGCAAATCAGAAGGGCAGCATAGACTCGCTTTATTATCTCGGCGAGATGTACCGCTTGGGACGCGGAACTCCGGTTAATTATCAGAAGGCCGCAGCCTATCTTACCGATACGGTTAAATATGACAACAGCAATCCCAAGGCGCTTGTGAGTCTTGCACTTCTTTATATGGAAGGAAAAGGTGTTGAGGAAAATCAGGATAAGGCGCTTGAGCTTATGACCGAAGCGAATATCCTGAACGATCTTTCTTCCTATTATTATATGGGAGTTTTAAGAGAGAAGAGGGGAGAGTGCTCGGAGGCTGTAAAATATTACAGGAGCGCACATAAATTCTCGGATGTTGCCGAAGAGCAGGCGCTTGCCGCTTACAGGCTCGGGTGCATATACGAGGACGGCGTCGGGATAATTCATGATGATTCCAAATCATTTGTATATTATCTTGAGGCGGCTCAGAAGGGCATAGTGGATGCACAGTATAAGGTAGCCCTTTTCTTTGAGAACGGCAGGGGAACAGATACCGACCGCAGAAAGGCAAGGGCGTGGTATATAAAGGCTGCAATGGGAGGAAACCCCAAGGCGCAGATGTATCTGGGCGAGCTTTACGAGGACGGATTCCTTGAAGAAAACATTAAACCGAATATAGACGCAGCATTTTCATGGTATATCAGGGCGGCGCTCGGAGGCTCGCAGGAGGCTTCGGACAAGGCGGAATACATACTTTCACACGGCTATAATGTTCATATGGACATAGGGGAAGCGCTCGCATGGCTCAGAAAATCCGCAGCGAACGGAAACCAGGGCGCGGTTGAAGAGCTTGAAAGGCTGAAAACGGAGAATGCGATAGATGAAAAGAGCGCAGTGCTGACTTCCGACGGAAGCCATTCGGCGATGGAAGATCTTGATGAGCTTATCGGTATGGAGACCATAAAGAAGGATGTAAGGGAGCTTATCAATCTTGTAAAAATGCAGAAGCTCCGTAAGGAAAAGGGAATGAAGTCCCTTCCCGTATCGCTTCACATGGTATTTACGGGCAATCCCGGAACCGGTAAAACGACGGTTGCAAGGATTATGGCCGATATTTACAGGGAGATAGGCGTGCTTTCAAAGGGTCAGCTTGTCGAGGTTGACCGTGCGGGACTTGTTGCCGGTTATGTCGGACAGACTGCGATAAAGACACAGGAGAAGATCGATGAGGCAAACGGCGGCATCCTTTTCATCGATGAGGCGTACACACTTGCCAAGAAGGGCAACGATTACGGACAGGAAGCCATCGATACGCTGATAAACCTGATGGAGAAGCGCAGGGATAATTTCATTGTCATAGTTGCCGGATATCCCGACCTGATGAAGGAGTTCATCAACTCCAACCCCGGTCTGAAGAGCCGTTTTAATAAGTACATTCATTTCCCAGACTATTCTTCCGAGGAGCTGATCAAGATATTTAACTCGCTCTGCGATAAATATGAGTACAGGTTGAATGACGAGGCTGCGAAGACCATATCCGAAAAGATAGAGGCTCATGTTAAGAATAAGAACGAGCAGTTCTCAAATGCCCGTGATATAAGAAACATGTTCGAGACCATCATATCGAATCAGGCTTCGCGTGTCATGACGGATGAGAATATAAGCGATGAAGAGCTTATGACCATAACCGAACAGGATATATGACAAGAGAGATGCGGAGCATCGTTTTGTTAGCGAGGAAACACTGAAGGCGTTTTCAAAGTGAGATTGACTAGGAAAAGATCCTTCTTGGACGGAGGATCTTTTTTAGTTGCAATTTTTTTTATAATCGGTTATAATGCTACAATATGTTGTATGGGAAAAAACTGAGCACCCAAAGCTTAGATTTTTAAGATCCTTCGCTAACGCTCAGGATGACAGGGGGAGCTTAGCCGGATGATTGTAAAAGCTTAGCCAGATGACAGGGGGAGCTGAGCCGGATGATTGTAAAAGCTTAGCCGGATGACAGGGAGAACTTAGATAGAAATAATAAGTCTAGAAATAATAACATAAGAACGGAGAACAAAATGGCACCAAAATATGACGGAAGTGAAATAGTGGTACTTAAAGGCCTTGAGGCTGTGAGAAAACGTCCGGGCATGTATATAGGAAGCATCGGAAGCAGGGGACTCCATCATCTTATATGGGAAATCCTCGATAACGGCATTGACGAACACCTTGCAGGCTTCTGTAACGAGATAGAGATTGTCCTGCAAAAGGACGGAGGAGTAGCCATAACCGACCACGGCCGCGGAGTTCCGGTTGATATGCATCCGACAGAGCATATTCCGACAGCCAGAGTGGTATATACCATACTTCATGCCGGTGGAAAATTCGGAAATACTGTATATAAGGTTTCGGGAGGCCTTCACGGCGTAGGCGCATCCGTCGTAAATGCACTTTCGGAACATATGATAGTGGAGATAAAGAGAGACGGAAAGGTATATCGTGACGAATACAGAAACGGCGGCATACCCGTAACGGAGCTTGACAAGGACGGGCTTCTCCCGGTGGTAGGCAAGTGCACAAAAGCAGATACCGGGACAAAGGTTGTTTTTTATCCGGACAGAACAATTTTTGAGTCGGTGGAATTCAAGCCTGAAGTCATAGTTAAGAAATTGAAGGAAACCGCATACTTAAATAAAGGCCTGACATTGACTTTTTCGGATATGCATACGGGTTTTAAACAGACCTTCTGCGAGCATGACGGTATAAAAAGCTTTGTTGCATATCTTTCGAGGGAGGAATCGGTCATCCATAAGGATCCGGTTTATCTTGAAGGAAAAAGCGGAAATATTGAAGTGGAAATCGCATTCCAGTACAACAGCGGTTTTTCGGAACAGATAAATGCCTTCTGTAACTGCATAAATGTTGTGGACGGCGGAACACTGGTCACGGGATTTAAGTCGGGACTTACGAGAGTCATTAACCAGTACGCGAGAGAGCTTGGCGTACTGAAGGACAAGGACGATAACTTCGACGGAAAAGATATAAGAAACGGTCTTATTGCCATCGTTTCGATAAAGCATCCCGATCCGCAGTTTGAGGGACAGACAAAGACCAAACTTGGAAACAATGATGCGAAGACAGCTGTAGAAGACGTTTTTCTACAGGAGTCTACCGTATTTTTTGACAAAAATATTGAAATTTTAAAGGCAATTCTCGACAATTCCTTAAAATCTTATCAGGCAAGAAAAGCCGGAGCAAAAGCGGTGGCAAACGTCTTAAAACAGCTTAACGACGTGGACACCAAGAGCAAGCTGGCCGCATGTTCCTCAAAAAAGGCCGAAGAATGTGAGATTTACATAGTAGAGGGCGATTCCGCCGGCGGCACCGTAAAGACAGCGCGGAACAGACGCACCCAGGCAGTGCTTCCTTTAAGAGGAAAAATCCTTAATGTAGAAAAGGCAACACTTGAAAAAATACTTGTAAACAACGAGATAAAATCGATGATATCGGCATTCGGCTGCGGCATCGGAGACGATTTCGACCTAAGCAAGCTGAAATATGGCAAGATTATAATCCTTACGGATGCCGATGTGGACGGAGCACATATTAGTACGCTGCTGCTTACGTTTTTCTACAGATTCATGCCCGAGCTTATCATGGAAGGCAAGGTTTACAGGGGACTTCCGCCTCTTTACAGGGTGGAATATGAGGTAACCGACCACGGTAAGAAGAAAAAGAAGAACGAATACATATTTGATGACCATGCCCTTGAAAACTTCAGGAAAACGGGCAAAAAGATACTGACTCTGCAGAGATACAAGGGACTTGGAGAAATGGACGCAGAACAGCTCTGGGAGACCACTCTTGACCCCGAACAGCGTGTGCTTGCGCAGGTTCAGGTAAGCGACGGAGTTGAAGCCGATGAGATCACTTCCATGCTCATGGGAACCAATGTACCGCCGAGACGTGATTTTATTATGAGCGAAGCCAATAACGCAAACTTGGATCTTGCGTGAATTTTGGGTATTATACTTATTTGCATATATTCATTAACAGATATATTTCCCTTTTAAGCCTTCCCCTCAAAGGGGAAGGTGGCTGCAAAGCAGCCGGATGAGGTGTAGTTAGTTCTGTTAATGAGTATGATTACTACTTATTATAATATAAGAAGTCCGCATTAGGAGGAACACACAACATGAGTTCAGAACAGGAGCAATTGATCAGCCTTGATTTCGCCGAGGAGATGAAGACTTCCTTCCGCGATTATGCTTTGAGCGTCATACTTGCCAGAGCATTACCGGATGTCAGGGACGGGCTGAAACCGGTTCAAAGACGTATACTTTACGCCATGAATGAGCTTGGGCTTGATCCTAAGAAACCTCACAGAAAGAGCGCACGTATCGTGGGAGATACTATGGGTAAGTACCACCCCCACGGTGACAGCTCCATATATGAAGCTTTGGTACATATGGCAGAGGACTTTTCACTGTCGCTGCCGCTTGTTGACGGGCACGGAAACTTCGGTTCCATAGACGGAGACGGGGCTGCAGCCATGCGTTATACTGAGGCACGTCTTTCGGAAGCCGCCATGACCATGCTGGAAAACCTCGACAAGGGCCTTGTTGAGTACATGCCGAACTTTGACGAGAGCGAGAAGGAGCCCAAGGTGCTCCCTTCGATGATCCCGAACCTCCTCATAAACGGAACGACCGGTATCGCTGTCGGCATGGCCACCAACATTCCTCCTCACAACGCAGGGGAAGTAATAGACGGAGCGGTCGCATATCTCGACAATCCTGCAATAACCGATGAAAAGCTTTTGAAATACATACCCGGACCGGATTTCCCGACGGGCGGCATCATAACCAACGCAGACGCGCTTCCCGAAGTCTACAAGACAGGAGAGGGCAAGCTGAGAGTACGTGCAAAAACGGTCATCGAGAACGGAGAAGCGGGCAGGAAGAACATCGTCGTGACCGAGATTCCTTATACGATTGCGGGAAATAAGCTGAAACTCGTGGAAAACCTTGTTTCCTTAATGAAGGACAAGTCATTTGAGGAGATATACGATGTCAGGGACGAGTCTTCAAAGGAAGGTATCCGCATAGTCATTGAGGTAAAAAAAGACCGTGACCCGGAGAACCTCTTAAACGGACTCCTTAAAAAGACCTGCATGGAGGACACATACACTGTAAACCTCTTGGCGGTAAAGGACAAACAGCCGATAGTATTTAGCCTCTTAGGTATGGTAAAGGAATTCATCGATTTCCAGGAAATCCTTTATACCAAAGAGTACGAATACCTGCTTGAAAAGGCAAGGCAAAGGCAGGAGATAGTCGAAGGCTTGCTGCGGGCAACCGATGCGATAGACCTTATCATCGAGATACTCCGCGGAAGCTCTTCGGTAAAGCAGGCCAAGGACTGCCTGATAAACGGCGTGACCACAGATATAAGGTTTAAGTCAAAGGACTCGGAAAAGCAGGCTGCCACGCTTAATTTCACCGAACGCCAGGCAGATGCGATCCTTGCAATGCCCCTATCAAAACTCATAGGGCTTGAGATATTAAAGCTTCAGGAAGAGGGTAAGGAATTAAGGGAAAGAATAGAAGAGTACACGGGCATCCTTAAAAACAAGGATCTTCTTCATAACGTGATAAAAGGAAGACTAAAAGAATATAAGAAGAAATTCGCCCGTCCGAGACGCACCGAGCTCTTAAATGTAGAGACCGTGGGCTATGTCGAGGAGTTCAAGGTTGAGGACATCAGGGTACTTGTAGACAAGTTTGGATATACGAAATCAGTTGACGAGTCGGTATACACAAAGGCCGGCGAGGAAGCCTTGAAAGAATACGTCCATGTAATACCGATGAAGAACACCGACAGGCTCTGCGTCTTTACCGCCGAAGGCAACATGATGCAGGTTAAGGCCGAGAAGATACCGAGGAGCAGATTGAAGGAAAAAGGCGTGCTGATCCACAATCTCTGCAAGGTCGACCAGCAGGACGTCATCTTCTATTCGTCATATGAAACGCTTTTCGACTCGATGCTGCTCTTTATTACAAGAAAGGGATACATCAAGCTCGTATCCGGTGTGGAGTTTGATACAAACAGGAACCTTATGCTTGCCACCAAGCTTGAAGACGGGGATACGGTCCAGAGTATAATAAGGCTGAGTGCCGCCGATATCCTGGCAGAAAACAGGAAGGTGATAATCATAACAAAGTCCGGATATTCCATCGGATTCCCGCTAAAGGAAGTAAGCGAGATGAAAAAGACCGGCAGGGGAGTAAAAGCCATAACCCTCGATAAAAACGACGTTGTAGAATATTCTACAGTTGTATCGCCCGAAACTGAAAGCTTTGAGTGCAAGGGAAAACAGATCCCGGCTAAGAAAATCAAGCTTCGGGCACGCGGCGGAAAGGGTCAGAAGGCATCTTTATCGTAAATTAATTGAAATGTCACAAAAAATTCACAAAGCTGACCAAGTTGTGACAAATACCAATGTTTAAATGGTTTCGAAGTCTTTTTTATGATGTAAAAAGACTTTAGGTCTTAAAATTTGGGTGAAAAAGTACTTGAACTTATATTTTGGTTGTGGTACAATTAACCCGTTATTGGTTTGATCTGCAACGGGTGAGTATGCAGCTTGGTGCATATCAAAACACATCAAATTATTTTTAAGGAGGAAAAAGACCCATGAAGAAATTCTTCAAAGCTCTTGCTCTCGTCCTTGCACTCGTTTTAGTAATCGGAGCTATTCCTGCTTCGGCTGCTACAACCTTCACCATGAAGAAGGATGTCAAGAGAGTATATCTTGGCGGTGCACAGGGTAAAAAGGCAGACGGCACACAGTGCAAGACCTCGAGCAAGTACAGAATCTCAAAGCTTATCAATGGTTTCGATCCCGCAACCATGACCCTTAAGCTTGAGAGCAGTGACAAGTCAATTGTCAAGACAAATAACAGCAAACGTAAAGTATACGGAAAGAAGATCGGTTCAGCTACCGTTTCTATCGCTGTATACGACAAGGAATCAGACATTTTACTTTCTGACAGCTCTCTTTCAGTAAAGATAGAGGTTAAGAAAAATGCTGATCCTGCTGGCGTAACATTTTATGTTTTAGATGCAAATGGTAATCCTGTAGATCCTACTGCTAAGTATGCTCTTAACACAGCCTACACAGTTGTTATCTCACGTAAGGATGCTAATGGCAACCTGATTGATACTGATAAGCGTTCAATCGTTTGCACAAGTGCTAACAAGGATGATGTTGAGATCAAGGCAGCTAACGACTATACCACAAAGTATACCGTTACATTCAAGAAGGCCGGAGATTATACATTTGCTATCAGCAATTACCAGAGCAAGACCTGGGATGCACCTATTAACACATTTGAGTTCCCTGCAGTTGCAGGCTATGTAGTAAATGATGTTAAGCAGGTAGCTCTTGATAAGGTTTTATTCACATTTGATACCGAAGTATCTAATCTCGTAGCTGAGAATTTCAACACCTATTATGAAGTTACAGATGCTAATGGTAAGATTTCAAAGGTATATCCTACCGCCGCTCAGGATCCTGTAGCAATTGATTCTACCGATAAGACAAAAGCTACAGTTACTTTCCTTTCTGATTTTGAAGGCGGAAGGACTTATTACTTCGAGTATGGTGACAGCAAAAAGAGGGAAGATATAACATACGAAGATGAGAAGACCGGTGAGAAAGTTAGATTTAGTATTTTAGCAGCTACTGTTAATGCTGATGCAGCTGATAGGATTATCATCCCTGAGCAGACTGTTGTAGCAGGCGTACCTACCGCTATTTCTTATCAGATTGTTGACAAGAATGGTATTGATATTAAGTCATATATTATAGGACTTAATAAAGGTGATTTCTACTTTGAACTCGCTAATGCTGATATTGATTCTACTATAACCAATCCTTATGATTCAAATCCTGAGATTTTCATTGGAAAAGTAAATGATAAGGCTTATACTGTTAATGCAACTTATTCTTGGGTTGACGCAGAAGGAAAGACTCACAAGGCTGTCGGAACAGGTGTTGTACGTTCTGTTGCAGAAGCTGTTTCAAAGAGAGATATGAGTAAAACTCAGTTCATGGTTTCTAACGATGGTAATGCTTTTATCAAAGATGGAAAGATCAATGCTGATGCAAAATATCTTACACCTTGGTCTGTTTCTGATGAGAACGTAGTTCTTCAGACTGCTATTGCTTATGTAAATGATAAGACCGGTGCAGTTACATATGAAGGACTTGGAACAGTTAATGGCTTAGAATTCGAAAAATACTATGTAAAGTCTTCAAATGATGCTGTAGTAATGATCGGTACACAGGGTGCTGGTATAGATGAGGTTGAACTTATTGCAAACCAGAAGGGTAGTGCTTCGATTATCGTTTATGGTCAGAATACTGGTAAGGCTGATGTAGTAGTAGGTATTCACGGTGTTACAGTTGTAGAGGAAAGAAAAGTTACCAAGATTACCGTAGAAGCTAACAAGAAGGTGATTAACACCGCTTATGCTGCTGATGAGATTAAATTCACAGTTAAGCTTATTGATCAGTTTAGTAAGAGTGGGACAGTTGATGGTGTTAATAAGGTTAAAATTACAAAGGTTAACGGAGATGTTACCTTCGGTGAGTTAACTAAGGATGCTGGTGAAATTATAGTTGAAGGTACTGATTTCACAGGTGTTACGGCAAACAAGAAGAATGCTGTAATTCTTAAGTTTGCATATGCTGACAATGCTGCAATTTCTGAAACTGTACAGATTTATGTTGGTAATGAAGGTGCAGATAAGGTTAACAAGTACAACTTAATGCTTACTGGTAGTGATAAATCTGATAAACTTGAAACATGTGTTAATGCAGCTTCAAAGCAGGAAAATATAACAGTTAAGATTCTGGGTGAAACAGGTAATGGTTTTGCTTATGATGATGGAACGAATGTTGCATTTTTGGATAAAAAGCCTCAGGCATATAAAGTAGCTACAGCTGAAGCTGTAAAATATGTTTACACAGTATCCAAGAATGGTACTTTAATAACAGCCGATAACGCTTTAAATGTATGCTTTGATAAAGTAAATAATACATTTACTAACCTTAAGAAGGGTGCAGCTGTTAAGTGTGCTTCTGGTGATGCTGTAAAACTTGATGCCGGTACCTATGTAATTGAAGCTTTCAAGGTAAGCTATAACGGCAAGGATATGATGGTATTTAGTTCTATAGGTAAAGCAAGTTTCGTAGTTACTGATAGCCAGCCTAAGGCAACGATTACCACCAGGGATATCGCTGAGAGACTTAGCTATGATAACTTAGATAGTGGTAACGATGCTGTAGTTAATGCAGAAGTTAGGAAGGCATTAAAGGTTGTTTATGATAATGCAGATGTTACGGATATAGTTACATTTAATGCTCCTAACACTGGCTTCAAGGTAAATGGAGAGAGTAAGTCAGCATATGTTGGCAAGGCAATATTCTTTGTTGGTAATGACACTGTTGGTTACTTCCAGGTAGTAGCACCTACTGGTCCTAACAATGGCGGTGTTGTTGTAAGAACTAACTAATTTAGTGTAGATTACTAAGTTAACCATTAAGGGAGATCCTCAAAAGAGGGTCTCTCTTTTTATGTATACAAGACAAAGTGAAAACATGGTCATTTGTAAATCCTATACTTTACTATTTCATAAAGATAGTTTATTATATATGTATAAGAAAAATTAGGAGACGGGATTATGAGGATACTTATTACAAATGATGATGGTATAAAAGCGGAAGGTATCGTAAGGCTTGCAACAGCCGCAAAAGAATTTGGGGAGGTATGGATAGTTGCGCCGGAGACACAGCGGAGTGCGGCGTCCCACAGCCTAACCATAAATAAAGGTATAGATGTTTATCCGTGCAGTGATTTTCCGGTGGATGGTGTAAAAGCATACTCGTGTTCGGGACATCCGAGTGACTGCCTGCGTATCGGAAGCAAGTATATCATGCCGGATAAACCGGACATCATTTTTTCAGGGATCAATAACGGCTTTAATGTTGGCACGGACATACAGTATTCTGCAACAGTCGGAGCTGCTTTTGATGCTGCAATGTGTGGGTATCCGGTGATAGCCTTTTCTGAAGGTTTCAGGGAAGATGACCGTGAGACAGAAGCCGGACATGCGGTGACAGATATCTATCTGCATGACATTTTGGATGAACTACTCGGTTCTAAACTTCTGCCCGGAGAAGTGATAAATGTAAACTTCCCGGACTGTGATCCGAAAGACTATAAAGGAATATTGAGAAATAGAAGAGTCAGCATGGATACTCCGTATATAGATACATACGGAGTAGAAGATCTTGAAAACGGCGGCAAAAGATACAATATCGTCTGGACCGACCGTGATCACGCTCCGGAAGGAACGGATCTGAGAGCCATACTGGACGGATATATCTCCATAGGAATTGTACATAATATATATTAAGGTCGATTGCATTAAGCTGATATAATTCCGGAAATTAGGTTGGCGTGATTATGACAATAACTTAATGTCATTCTGAGCGAAGCGAAGAATCTTAAAGGTGTATATTTAGATCCTTCGCTGGCGCTCAGGATGACATCCAACAATAGCATCAGGTATATAGGGGAGACTATAAATCTTGAGTATATGAGGACAGAAATACCATGAAGATGACGACTCTTTGTTACATAGAGAAGGATGAAAAATATCTCATGCTCCACCGTATAAAAAAGGAGCATGATCTAAACGAAGGTAAATACATAGGGATAGGCGGACATTTCGAGCATGGTGAAAGCCCGGATGAGTGCCTGCTAAGGGAAGTAAAAGAAGAAACAGGGCTTAAACTGTTAAGTTACAAACCCCGGGGGATCATAACCTTTATCTACGGTGAAGATACCGTTGAGTATATGCATCTCTACACTGCCGATAAATTCCGCGGTAAACTCATCGATTGTAATGAAGGTGAACTTGTCTGGGTAAACAAGAAGGATGTATTTGATCTCAATATCTGGGAAGGAGATCAGTATTTCCTAAATCTTATACAAAATGATATTCCTTATTTTTCAATGAAACTGGTCTATTCGCCGGATGACAAACTGGTAAGTGCCGTACTTGACGGACAGGAGTTGCTTAAAAAATTTAAACGTAAGAATGCTAAAAAAGAAAATCAGGAAATCATAGTTCCCGATGGTTCTAATCTTGAAAAAACAAATCAGGATAAAAATGATTCCGGAAAAACGAACTTAAATAACACTCGATCCAAAAAACTTGAAAAGAATGGTGAAAATAAAGGGACAGCAAAAGAACCAACGGATTGCTTGAATGTAACTCCTAAAAAAGAACCCTTAAAAGACAAGGACATCCGCGAACCTTTGTTCAACTTCCTTGAGGATACATACGGCAAGGTGCGTATCTTAGAAGAAAAAACTGTAGGGAAATCAAGAGCCGATATACTGATGGTGGTTCCGGATGCACTTTACGGCATAGAGATAAAAAGTGACGCCGACACCTATACACGTCTTGCCGATCAGGTAAAGGACTATGACAAGTACTTTGATTATAACATAGTCGTAGTCGGCAGCACCCACGGAGAACATACCCATGAACATGTTCCTCCTTATTGGGGGATCATAACCGTGGAAATGGTAGACGGTACATTTGATTTTTATGTCTTAAGGGCGCCACAGCCAAATCCAAAGATGAAATGGAAACGGAAACTTGAGCTCCTGTGGAGACCTGAACTCGCCCAGATACAAAGCTGGAACAGAATGCCTAAATATAAAGGCTTAAGCCGGGTGCATGCAGCTGACAAGATAATTGAGCTTATGCCTGAGATAATCTCCGAAGAAACACTTAGAAAACAAGTGAGTGATATACTTTTTGAACGGGACTATTCCAAGGTAAAGGAAGTTCTTAAAGAATACAGAAAAAGCGAGATAGATAAAAAACTTGAGAAAGAGACTGATCCCGAAAAGCGTAAAGAGCTCATTGAACGAAAGAAAAATCTTACAAAAACTCTTGTGCCGCATAACACAAAGAGGTACAGAAGACGAAGAAAGATCTGAAAGATCAAAGCAGCCAATCTGGTTATATAAAATTCTTTTTATCTGGTGCTTTTAATAATACCAAAACAGTGGTAGATTGTTATCATTCAAAGACGGCAAAAAATAATAGCAGGCCTGCAGGCAGCATATATAAAGAGAAGTCTGATGAATCAAAAGTACTATAGGATGAAA
>JAEEVO010000047.1 GCA_016290905.1 Lachnospiraceae bacterium
CTGAAATGAGATGCGGAGCATCGTTTTGTTACCGAGGAAACGCTGAAAGCGTTTTCGAGGTGACTTTGACGGAATTAGAAGCAGATGAAACCTGACAAGGGGACAGAAAGGCATAACATAATATGAAAATACTGGTGATCAGTTCGGCGTTAAAGGATAAACAAAAGGCATTGATAGAAGCTGCGGCTTTAAAAACAGGCTCAGAGGTATATTTCCTCAGATCTGAGAATGAAATAACCGCAGAGATGCAGGACGCAGAGATCATATACGGCTTTGGAGTAAACTATGCCAGGACCAATAAAAATCTAAAGTGGCTGTGCGTACCGTCAGCGGGCGTGGATTATCTCATGAAGCCGGGCAGCTTTGCAAATGAAGAGTGCCTGCTTACCAATTCGGCCGGAGCTTACGGAGTGACCATAGCTGAGCATATCATCGCAGTGGCACTTATGATGATGAGGAATATAACCGATTACTATGCCGGCTCTCTAAATCGGAAATGGTCATTGCCCAAGCCTCAGAAATCATTGAAGGACTGCAAGATCACGATACTCGGGACAGGAGATATCGGGACAAATTTTGCCCGCAGAGCAAAGGCGTTTGAGCCTAAAAGTATAACGGGCATCTGCAGGAGTGGAAAATGTGATGATATAGCTTTTGACAGAGTAATGAATGTGGATGAGCTGGATAAGATACTGCCTGAGACGGAGCTGCTGGTCATGAGCCTTCCGGCTACAAAGGAGACTGAGAATATCCTTTCAAAGGAGAGGATAGCACTGCTTCCAGAAGGAGCATATATAGTAAATGTAGGCAGAGGTTCGGCGATAGATGAGGAAGCTTTGTCCGATGCGCTTGACGGTGGCAGACTGGCCGGAGCAGCACTTGATGTGTTCAGAACAGAGCCGTTACCTGAAAACAGCAGGCTGTGGACCACTAAAAACCTTCTGATAACACCGCATGTAGCCGGCAACCTTACATTAGAACATACATTGAACAGAAATGTGGAGATGTTCTGTGAGGATCTTGTAAATTTCATTTCCGGCAAAGAATTAAAGCACCTGGTCGATAAGAAAAACGGCTATTAAGCTTGAAGGCAGGCCAAAGAAAGGTGATGAAGGGGTCAAGGACACGCCCTCAGGAGAATTATGAACGGATAGTGAGGGTGATAGCTTACAGGAAGGAGGTAAGGAGGAGTTATGAAAAAATCACTTATTATACTATTGATCGTTTGTTTTGTTTTGGGTGGATGCGGAAAGGAAGAACCTGCAAAGCAGGATAATGATCCTAAAAAGGGAATCCAAAATAAATACCTGGATACTGAAACATACAATCTGCTTTTTAATGCTTGTTATGTTGCAACCACGGATACAAGAATAGTTGAAGCCGTAAAAGATGTGGGGAAAACCCATGTATATATTAATAGCGACGGAGTCAGTTATGAACATGACATAGCGGCATTAAAAGAAAGCATTAATAATGTAGTATCCGGTATTGGTTCTGTAAATACAAGTCAGGAGTACTCAATTTTAATAGAGTATAAAGCCGATAGCGGTGTTGTAGTCACGCGGGAAAAATATCCTGAAAATTTGTAAAAAGGGAGCAAAATATGGTTGCAAAGAATAACGGAGCGAAGAGACTTGCTGATTTTGTAAAAAAAGCAGTTTCACCCTATCATACTGTGGAGGAGTCAGGAAAGCTTTTAGAAGCAGCTGGATACAAGGCCTTGCAGCTTAATGAAGACTGGGAGATAGAGCAGGGTGGGAAATACTACGTGATCCCGTTTAAAACCTCATTGTTTGCTTTTAATGTTCCAGCAAAACATAACGACAGTTCTGACAAAAAGAACGGCTCGATCCATATAGCAGCTGCTCACACAGATTTCCCTTGTTTGCATATAAAGCCCATAGCAGAGTTTGAACAGAGAGGATATTTAAGAGTAAACACTGAGATTTACGGTGGCCCGATACTTAATACCTGGCTGGACAGGCCTCTGTCCATAGCAGGCCGCGTACTTTTAAAGAGTGACGATATATATGCGCCGCGTGAGGTCCTGGTTGACTTTAAGCGTTCCGTACTCACTATACCCAACCTTGCGATTCATTATAATCATGAAGTAAATGACGGAGTAAGGCTTTCTAAACAGAACGATATGCTCCCGCTGCTCGGCATGTTGAATGGAAAGCTTGATAAGAATTCATATTTTATGGATATGCTGGCAAAGGAAATCAAGGAGAAAAAGGAAAACATCCTTGACTTTGACCTCATAGTATACAATGCGGAAAAACCTGTGTTTGTAGGCATGGACGGTGAGATGCTTTCTTCACCGAGACTTGATAATATAACATCCTGCTTAGCACTTGTGGAGGGGTTGACAGACTCGTCCGGAAATAATGAAAAGACCGGCAGATCCGGCGAAGAAACAGGGTTAAATATAATTGCTCTCTTTGACAATGAAGAAATCGGATCCGAGACGAAGCAGGGTGCCGATTCGGAACTTTTACGCGTGATATTAAAGAAAATATACAGAAGCTTCGGTAAGGATGAAATAAGTCTTGATATGGATATCAGGAAAGGCTTCCTCTTAAGTGTGGATGTGGCGCATGCACTTCATCCCGCAAAGTGTGAGAAATACGATCCCGTAAACAATATGCGTATGGGTGACGGAGTGACACTAAAGCTTTCCGCAAACCAGCGTTACACCTATGATGGTGTAGCAGTGGCAAGCCTCCAGCAGCTTTGTGATAAATACGGCATAAAGTATAAGAAATTTGTCAACAACTCCGACATGTCGGGAGGTGGGACGTTGGGTCCTATTATTTCATCACATCTGCCAATGTATACGGTGGATATCGGAGTCCCGATCCTTGCCATGCATTCGGCAAGAGAACTTATGGGCGCGTCCGACCAGGATGAACTGGTAAAACTTATCACTGCGTTTTTTTCATAAAAAAGACGTTAGATGCAGAATACGTAAATCAGTACGGTGCTGTAGACCTGCACGGAACACGTACTTTTACATATTTTGGGGTTCGGCCGGTTATTGTTTTGAATATTTAAATATGAATGAATAAAATAACAGGGACTGGGTTGTCTGACCGGTTCCTGTTATTTTTTCTCGATTTTTTATTTAAGCTTTTTCCTCATTGCTTTGTAGCTGATAGTCTCTATTTCTTCAAGAGACTTTGCTTTGCTGAGTTTAAATGCTTTATTGAGCTTTATGCTGTATTTGATATCGGAAATGACCTTTCCGTTCCATTCGCCAGCATCCGATGCGATGTTGAACTTCCCGTGGGCGATTTCTTTCATTTCACCATCCTGAAGCTTATATACGATATCGTTTCCGTCTCCGCTGGCTGCTTCATGATAGGTTTCGTATATTTTTCCGCTTTTCCTGATGTACTTTGTATCACCGCGATATCCGCCTGCGCTTGCAACTCCCGATGCGTAATCTCCAAGTTTTACAGCCTGTCCGTTATAATATGTATAGATCACATACTGATAGGTGCCGTTGTTATCAAAGGTATCACTGGGAGTGTCTACAGCCAGAAGCTCGGGGATATTGTCATTGTCTAAATGGATCAGTTTGTATTGATCGTATCCCCCGGACCATTCATCGCCCTTATGAAGCTCTTTGATAAGAGTGTAATAAGCTGCCTTGTATCCGGTATCCTTGTCGGAAGCGAATGCAGGGACTGCGGTAAATACCTGAATAACCAGAGATGCCGTAAGCAGAAGTACCAATGCTGTTTTTGTTTTGAATTTCATTTCTTTTGCCTTGTGACGCTTAAGGGTTGTTAAGATATCACTTTTCCTTTCTTGTAATATTTGGACGTGACAGTGGGGACGGTTCTCTTTGTCACGTCTGTCTCACCTACTTTAAAGTCATAAACATCACCCTCATAATAGCACTTTTCCCACAAATGTCAATAAAAGAAATTTATTTAAAAGTCACTAAACTGTCACCTTATCGTCATCGAAGAGTCACCTGACAGAAATATATTTATTCTCAGAGTGACAGTAAGGGGTGTGAAAGTAGGGCGCGTGACAGTGGGGATGTCACATCCGGTATTACAAAATTGTAAGAAGTAAACGGAAAAATGTAAGGTGAATCGATTTTGAACCGGTCAAAAAAATGGTATTCTGGTTGCAGAAAGAAATCGAAAGGCGGAATTATTTATGAATATATGGATGGAAAGTATAAAAAACGGATTTGATATATATCTGGGGATTGCTCCGATCACAGTCCTGATCGCATTTGTAATACATATAAAAAAGACTTCGATCGATCCGGTATGTTTCATCGGGGTTCAATGCATGATACTTTATGCTGTATGCCTGATCGAGGTAGTGCTGTTTCCTCTTCCCGACGAAGAAATGATTGCGGTAATGAACGGATATACCGGACAATTCATCCCTTTTAAATTTGTTTCGGATATTTTAAATGAAAGGACCGTGGAGAGTGTCCTCCAGGTTATGCTGAACGTGATCATGACTATTCCGTTTGGGTTCTTCTTAAAGTTTTTTATGAATATGAAAAAAAGCAATATCATCATTCTGACATTTCTTCTGTCACTGGTGATAGAGCTTGCACAGCTTACGGGTTTGTTTTTTATCTATTCCGGATCATACAGGCTCTTTGATGTGGACGATCTGATGCTCAATACTCTTGGCGGCTTGTTAGGCGCAATGCTGTCCAACGGTATAAAGAATCTTTTACCTGATATTATGAATGTCAAAAAAATCCCGTTATCATTCATTTAACAAGATATTACTTGCCGAAAGGTTGAAAATCCGCAGATTTTATAGTATAATTTTTATCGGAACATAAGAAAACAGATTGGACAAGGAGGTACTGTTTATATGAGGATAAAAAGGACTATAAACCGTTTGGATATGATCTCATGTGTGCTGTGTAGAGATGCACCGTGTTCAAGGGTTTGCACGAAAACAGATCCTGCTGCGGCATTGAAAAGTATATGGTTTGATAACGAAGATATCGCCTCTCTTTATCTGCCGGAAGAAAATCCTTGTGCAAACTGCTCCGCACCGTGCGAGGAGGCATGCGTGAGAGCAGGGAAAGTGCCTGTAAAGAAGCTGCTCTCTCTGCTTGCGGAGAATGTAAGGCCTCAGTGTGAGATCGAACTTCCCGAGGATGAGAACAGATTAAAATGTGATATTTGCGGCGTTCCTTTGGAAAATCCTTTTTTGCTTTCTTCATCGGTCGTGGCCTCTACTTATGATATGTGTGCCAGAGCTTTTGAAGCCGGGTGGGGAGGCATATGTTTTAAAACGGTGTGTTCATTTGATATACATGAAGCATCTCCGAGATTCTCTGCGATAACCGGTGACAACGGGAGTATTATCGGTTTTAAGAATATCGAGCAGCTTTCGGATCATAGTGTGGTCGAAAATATGGAGATTTTCCGTAAGCTGAAAAGCAATTATCCGAACAAATTCATACTGGCATCCATAATGGGGCAGAATGAGGCAGAGTGGGAAGAACTGTCGCGTTTGTGTGAAGAGAACGGAGCTGACGCCATAGAGCTTAACTTTTCTTGCCCGAATATGCAGGAGGACGGTTTGGGAAGTGATATAGGGCAGATCCCCGA
Organism: Lachnospiraceae bacterium; assembly: GCA_016290905.1. GTDB lineage: Bacteria > Bacillota > Clostridia > Lachnospirales > Lachnospiraceae > RUG11977. The sequence goes on from JAEEVO010000047.1 coordinate 5,607, forward strand.
GTTGGTCGAACGTTATACAAGAGCTGCCAAAAGAGGAACAAAGATACCTGTTTTGGCAAAGCTGACACCGAACATAGCCAACATGAGTCCGGCCGCCGAGGCTGCAATGAGAGGCGGAGCGGACGGTTTGGCCGCCATAAATACCATAAAAAGCATAATAGGAGTAAATCCCCTGACGTTTGTTTCCGCTCCGGCAGTCAAGGGAAAGTCTGCGATAGGCGGATACAGCGGTAATGCAGTAAAACCCATAGCGCTCAGATTCATTTCGGAACTGGGACAGAATGAAAAGCTGCACGGACTTCATATCAGCGGAATGGGCGGCATAGAAACCTGGAGGGATGCACTGGAGTTCATGCTTATGGGCTCGGGCACGGTGCAGGTGACAACTGCCGTAATGCAATATGGCTATCGTATCATTGACGATCTTAAAGCGGGGCTGAATTATTATCTTGCACAGATGGGGATAAGGTCGGTAAAGGATATCATTGGTGCAGGTCTTGATTCGGTAAGTGATACTACGGATGTGCTTGATCGTGGGACGATACTGTTTCCGAAGTTTGACACGGATAAGTGCATAGGATGCGGCAGGTGTGTCATATCATGCAATGATGGGGGTCATCAGGCCATAAAGTTTGACGACCGTGTGCCCAAGCTTGACGGAAGCAGGTGTGTCGGGTGCCATCTGTGTCTTCTGGTATGTCCGGAAAAAGCGATAGCATCAGGTAAAAAACGTATAAATATAAAGACTTGAAGGAATGAAGCTGCTTTAACAGGAAACAGGATTGCGGAGGGTACTTATGAATGTGATAAATGTGGGGAAAACAGGAATAGTCACTGCACAGAACGTTTTCGGTGCTCTGCCGGTACAGCGGTGTGCTGTTGATATGGCGGTGAAGATACTCCGGAAGGCTTATGAGGGAGGAATGACTTATTTTGATACCGCACGATCTTACACCGACAGTGAGGAAAAAATAGGTAAAGCATTGTCGTATGATAAGGAGATCAGGGCAAAGATTACGATTGCCACAAAGACTCCTTCAAAGACGCCGGAGGCGTTTTGGAAGGATCTTGAGACATCCCTTGAAAAACTGCAGACCGATCATATTGACGTATATCAGTTCCATATGGCAGAGAGATGCTACAGACCGGGTGATGGGACAGGGATGTACGAGTGTATGCTTAAGGCAAAAGAAGATGGTAAGATAAGACATATCGGGATTACGGCACATAAGATACTTGTGGCCAAAGAAGCGGCTGAGAGCGGATTGTATGAAACCCTTCAGTTTCCGTTTTCATATCTGTCGGGAAAGCAGGAGCTTGAGCTGGTCGATATATGTAAGAAGAAAGAAGTGGGCTTTATCGCCATGAAAGGACTTGCCGGAGGGCTGATCAACAGGTCTGACGCGGCGATGGCATTTATGTCACAGTTTGACAATGTGGTTCCGATCTGGGGCATCCAGAAGGAGTCGGAGCTTGACGAGTGGCTTTCTTATATGGAAGATACTCCTTCAATGACAGAAGAGATAAGAGAATATATAAAAAAAGAGAGAAACGAACTTGCCGGGGATTTTTGCAGGGGATGCGGATACTGCATGCCTTGTCCGATGGGGATTACCATAAATCAGTGCGCGCGAATATCCCTTATGCTGAGACGCGCGCCGTCTTCCGGCTGGCTCTCGGAGCACTGGCAGAATGAGATGAAGAAAATAGAAACCTGTATCAATTGCAGGCAGTGCGTATCTAAATGTCCTTATGAGCTGGATACTCCGAATCTGCTTAAGAAAAACTATGAGGATTATAAAAAGGTACTGGCCGGCAAGGTAAAAGTATGAATGACGGGAGATGATCAGTATCTTGGATCATGAGAAAATATGATGAATGAAACAGAAAACAGTTTGACTGAGGAGATTAGAGAAAAGCTTGACAACTTAAAGAATTATATCAGGGACCTGGGGTCGCTGGCGGTTGGTTTTTCCGGAGGAGTAGATTCTTCGTTCCTGTTGGCGGTTGCTAAGGAAGTACTTGGAGACAGGGCAATAGCCGTGACCGCGGTTGATGCTTCTATCCCGGAACGTGAACTTAAGGAAGCACGGGAATTCTGCGAAGAGCGGAGAATACAACAGATAGTCTGCGTTGTAGATCCGATGAAAGATGAAGAGTTTCGAAAAAACGGTCCTGACAGATGTTATTTCTGTAAGCGTAACATTTTCGGCGAGATAAAAAAGATCGCAGCCGAAAAACAAATAGAATATGTTGCCGAAGGCTCAAACATGGACGATCTGGGTGACTACAGGCCCGGATTAAGGGCAGTGGCTGAGCTTTCGGTTACCAGTCCCCTGCGGGAAGCGAAGCTTTATAAAAAGGATATCAGGATGCTTTCAAAAGCAATGGGGCTGCCGACCTGGAGCAAGCCGGCATATGCCTGTCTTGCCTCGAGATTCGTTTACGGTGAGGAAATCACGGAAGAAAAGCTTCATAAGATAGACCTTGCAGAGCAGTTTCTGATAGAACACGGCTTTATTGAAGAACGTGTAAGGATGCATGGGAACATTGCGAGGATAGAAGTACCTGCAAGGGATATTCCGCGTCTTGCCGCAGATGACATACGTGAGAAAGTATATGATCGTTTTAAAGAGATAGGCTTCCTTTTTGTTACGCTTGATATGCACGGATACCGGGTTGGCAGTATGAACGATACCTTAACAAAATAGAAGATACGAAGCATCATTTTCCCATAAGGAAACGCTGAAGGCGTTTAAAACTAAAGTCAACACTACGAGGTTTATCATGACAAATCTTACGAAAAGGGAAATAAAAAACACGTTTTTAAAAATGCTGGAGGAAAAACCGTTTAATCAGATCACTGTGAAAGCACTGGTCACCGAATGCGGCATAAACAGGAATTCCTTCTATTATCATTATCCTGACATACCGGCGCTTATCGAGGAAATAGTCAAGGATGAGGCAGATGACATCATAAGGGAATATTCCTCGATAGATTCCATGCAGACCGGCTTAAATGCCATACTTGCATTCGCATCAGTAAAACGTAAAGCACTTTTGCATATCTTTAATTCCGTTAACAGAGATATATTTGAACAGCATCTCTGGAAAATATGTGAGTATGTTGTCAGTGCTTATCTTGAATCAATTTTTGAAAACAGCAGACTGAGTGATTTTGAGAAAAAAATAGCCATCAAGTTCTATGTATGCGAATGCTTCGGGTTCGCGATCGACTGGTTCACCAACGGTATGGAAGAAGACAATGAGGCCCGCATAGAAACATTCTGTGAATTTAATAAGAAGATATTCAAACAGTTTCTGTATGAAACGTAAGCTTCCGGGAAAACAAATTTAGACAAATTATCACACGTGCCTAAAAATTGGGCACGTGTATTTTTTTGCCCATTGTAAAACCATGTTCCCGCAATTATATTATTAGCAGTTAAACAACAAGAGTGCTAAAAAAGTAACAGGAGGCAGAAAAAATGAAGTTTTCAAAGGCTGTAGTAAAACATCGGGCTTTAATCCTGATAATCGCAGTCGTCCTGATGGTACCTTCAGTGTTAGGTTATATCAACACAAGAGTAAATTATGATATGCTGACCTACCTTCCGGAAGACTTCGAGACCGTAAAAGGTCAGGATGAGCTGATGAAAGATTTTGGAAAGGGAGCATTTTCACTGGTAATACTACAGGACATGCCGGTACATGACGTTTCAAATCTGAAAGAGAAACTTGAAACTGTCCCGCATGTAGAAAGTGTTATCTGGTATAATTCGATAGCGGATCTGTCGATACCGCTTGAGATACTTCCGAAGAGCATATATGAGATTTTCAATACGGAAAACTCAACACTGATGGCGGTATTCTTTGACAGCTCGACATCGGCGGATGTCACAATGGATGCAATAAGAGAGATACGTTCAATAGCCGGAAAGCAGTGCTTTGTATCAGGTCTTTCGGCAATGGTAACAGACTTAAAGGATCTGTGTGAAAGAGAAGAGCCGATCTACGTGGCAATAGCGGTAGCACTTGCACTGATAGCCATGATGATATTCCTTGACAACTGGATCGTACCGCTTGTATTTCTTGCTTCAATAGGAATGATGATTTTCCTGAACCTCGGTACCAACTACCTGTTGGGAGAGATATCTTATATAACAAAGGCTCTTTCTGCAGTACTTCAGCTTGCGGTCACCATGGACTACTCGATATTCCTGTGGCACAGCTATAATGAAGCATGTACAAAGAACGAGGACAGAAAGGAAGCAATGGCCGAGGCCATACACAATACACTGACAAGCGTTGTCGGAAGCTCGGTTACAACGATTGCCGGATTCATAGCATTGTGCTTCATGACATTTACAATGGGACGCGATCTGGGCATAGTAATGGCAAAGGGCGTTGTGCTCGGAGTTATAGGATGTGTAACGGTACTACCTGCCATCATACTTTTGCTTGACAAGCCCCTGCAGAAGTGCATGCACAGAACCCTTCTCCCGGGAATGGACGGATTTTCGGGATTCGCGGTTAAGAGATTCCCTATCTTCCTTATAATATTCCTTGCTGTGATAGTACCTGCTTACATAGGGTATTCAAAGACAAACGACGAGGTTTATTACGATCTCAGCCAGAGCCTTCCGCAGGATCTGGATTATGCGATAGCAAACTCAAAGCTGAAAAACGATTTCAATATGGCTACAACACATATGGTACTTGTTGAGTCGTCCGTTTCGGCAAAGGACATAAGAAAGATGTCCAAGGAAATGGAAGAGGTAGCCGGAGTAAAAAAGGTGCTCGGACTTGAAACCCTGCTTGGCGCCGGTGTCCCGGAAGATATACTTCCGGCATCCTTAAAGAGTATCCTTGAGAGCGACAGATGGAAGCTCATGCTGATCAACTCTGAATACGGAGTTGCGACAGATGAGGCAAATGCTCAGATAGACAGCTTAAATACAATACTTAAGAAATATAATCCCAACGGAATGCTTATTGGTGAGGCACCCTGTATGAAGGATCTGGTAGAGACCACCGATAAGGATTTCAAGGTTGTAAACATTATTTCGATACTTGCGATATTCGTTATCATAGCACTGGTTGAAAAGAGCATCTCGCTTCCTTTCATCCTCATACTGGTCATTGAGACCGCGATATTCATAAATCTCGGAATACCTTATTACGTAGGTGAATCCCTTCCGTTTATCGCTCCGATATGTATCAGCACGATCCAGCTTGGAGCAACGGTTGATTATGCGATACTGATGACTACGAGATATAAAAAGGAAAGGGTAGAAGGAAACGACAAGAAGACAGCGGTCAAGATCGCGCTTTCCACTTCCATTCCTTCGATAATCGTATCCGGCATGGGACTTTTCGCTTCGACATTCGGAGTTGCGATCTATTCGGATATTGATATGATAAGCTCCATGTGTATGCTTCTTGCAAGAGGAGCGATAATAAGCATGGTAATGGTCATACTTGTATTACCGGCAATGCTTATGCTTTTTGACAAATTGATAATAAAGACGACCGCGGGAATGAGATCCTGCGGAGTAGATAGCAGAACGGAGGTAAATGAGAGATGAAAAAGAGAACAATGGGGATTATTGCCATAGCTTTAAGCGCGGTACTCATTTTTACCGGCGTAAATACCGCTTCGAAAGTATGGGCGGAAGATATGCCGGAGGCAACGGTCAAATTTGATAGTGTGGAAGTAAATACTGCAGATCCGAGAACTGACGGTACGGAGCAGATCGGGAAGGATGCAAAGGGACTGTTTGAAGGTTTATTGTCCTCAGAGGGTGAGGCAGATCGTTCAAAGACTATAAAGGACGAAACAGTATATGTAATCGCCGACGCAAACGGTAAGACAGAGAAAATCATTGTCAGTGACTGGTTAAAGAACAACCTGAAAGGATCAACCATAAATGATGTAAGCTCCTTGAACGGCATAGTTAACGTCAAAGGCGATGAGACGTTTACACAGAGCGGGACAAATTGCTCATGGAGTGCAAACGGAGCGGATATAAGCTATCAGGGAACTACTGACAAGCAGCTTCCTGTTACGGTCAAAGTAAAGTATTATCTTGACGGTAAGGAAATGGCTCCGGCTGAAATTAAAGGAAAATCCGGTCATGTAAAGATTGCTTTTGAATATGAAAATACAGCAAAACGTACGGTAAACGTAGACGGTGTTGAAGAAGAAATGACGGTACCGTTCCTGGCAATATCGGGTGTCATCCTTGATGATGACCGTTTCAGTGATATAAAGGCCCCAAATGCAAGACTGTTTAATGACGGTTCAAGAACAGTTGTGGTAGGTATAGCATTACCCGGCCTGCAGGACAGCTTAAAGATTGACAGATCGAAATTCGTAATACCCGAAAGCATCGAGGTAGAAGCAGATGTAAAGGATTTCAGCCTCGGCATGACACTTACGGCAGTTACAGACGAAGTTTTCGCAAAGCTTGACGGTATTGATATAAAGTCTCTTGATAATGTAAGCGATTCTATGGCACAGTTAAATGACGCCATGACACAGCTTACAGAAGGATCCGGTGCACTGAGGGACGGTATCGCACAGCTGCTTCAAAAGTCGGAGGATCTTGAGGATGCTATAAATAAGCTTGCCGACGGATCCGTTGAATTAACGGATGGTATCAAGGCAGTTGATGACGGTGTTGGAAAGTTAAAAGACGGTGCAGAGCAGTTAAACAGCGGTGCCGCTCAGCTTGAAGATGGTGCGGGAAAGCTTAGCGCCGGACTCGGACAGCTTTCGGAAGGCGCAGATAAGTTAAGCGGCGGCGTGGATCAGCTGAACACCGGTGCAACACAGCTTGACGCGGGCATCGGTCAGCTAAAGACAGGACTTGATACTCTTGCAGCCAATAATGACGCACTTATGCAGGGAGCTCTCAGCGTATTTAATGCAATGCTTGCTAAGGCTACAGCTCAGCTGAATGAGTCGGGCGCGGATATCGCAGCGCTTACACCTGAGAACTATGCAGAGGTACTTGACGGTATAAAGGCACAGCTTGAGATGGCGGCACAGATGTACAGTCAGGCAGATCCGGCAACAGCTGCAGTTTATACAGCCAAAGCGAAAGCAGTTGCAGACCTTAAGGAATCTCTTGACGGATACAGCACATTTTATGCAGGATTAAAGACATATACCGATGGTGTTGCCCAGGCTGCGGCAGGTACGGCTGCGGTTAAGGCAGGTTCGGAAAGCTTAAAGAACGGAACAGGAGAGCTGAAGAACGGTGTTGACGGATTAAAGGCAGGAGCCGATGAGCTTAAGACAGGATCGGAAACCTTGAAGAACGGACTTGGTTCTTTAAAGACCGGTACGGATGACCTCAAGAAGGGGACAGAGGATCTTAAGGACGGAACAGGAAAGCTTTATACCGGAGCACAGACCTTAAGCGGCGGACTTGGTCTTCTTAAGTCAAGTATCCCAGCACTTAAAGACGGTGTTACACAGCTTTACGACGGATCTTCACGACTGGCTGACGGCATAACCCAGTTTAACGAGCAGGGTATCTCAAAGCTTGTAGGAGCCGTTGAGGGTGACCTTGAAGGTCTTGTTTCAAGAGTTCGCGTACTCGGAAGACTCGCTTCGGAGTACAACAATTACTCAGGTATTGCGGATGATATGGGCGGTCAGGTCAAGTTCATCTACAGGACTGAAGAGATTAAATGATGTAAAGGTCGTTTAGTTAGTGTCAATGACAGACAGAGACTAAGGATGAAAAACATAAGTTTATGATGATAAACAATAATAAAGGGATGGCTCCCGGATTAACCGAATCGTTGTTAATCCGGGAGCCGGTTTTTTGCCTGAAAAAGTGCTTGCATTTTTTGCCAATAAGTCTTATAATCATAACGTTATATTAAAGATAGTTAATTTCCGGACTAAAAATCCTGGAAGAAGCAAAATTCTTACGGAGGAAAGCCCATGAACATGAAACAGTTTAAGTACGCGCTTGTGCTGGCGGAGGAAAAGTCGGTGTCAAGGGCGGCGGAAGAGCTCGGGATATCCCAGCCTTCATTATCACAGTATATAAAGAAGATAGAGATAGAAGTAAACGCCCGTCTTTTTGACAGGAGCGGGAACGAGGTAAGGCTTACCGATGCGGGAAGGGCGTATATAGACGCCGGACGAAGGATACTTGACATAGAGCGTCAGATGGTCGGGATGATAAGCGATGTAAACATGAATGTAACGGGAAGCATCATTGTCGGCATATCCCCGTACCGTACCGTTTCGGTCATGCCCGAGGTGATCAGACGTTTCAAGGATAAATATCCGGGATTTAAGATCGTTCTTGAGGAGAGAACCGGTAACGATCTGCTGGAAGGTACAGAGCGCGGGAATTTCGATTTCTGTATAACATCTGCTTCGGTGGATACCAAAACACTTGACGTCATAGAAGTTATGAATGAGGAAGTGGTGCTTGCCGTACCGGCGGGTTTGGAGAAAACATCGCAGATCGTTCCTCAAAGAAAGTATCCGGCAGTAGACATCTCGGTGCTTTCCGGTGCGGATGTGATAACACTTGCAAAGGGACAGCTCATGCAGAGGCTGCTTGACAACGCCTGTGAGGAATACGGGATAAAGTACCGGACATCGGTATGCTGTACAAGTATCGAAGCACAGCTTGCGATGGTAAGGGCAGGCCTGGGTATTGCACTGGTACCTTCCGGAACCGACAAGCTGAAGTCGGACGGGATATTTTATTATTCAATCGTACAGGAACTGCCTAAGCGCCCGATATATGCGGCTTACAGGAAGGGGCAGTATCTATCGAAACCTATGCTTTACTTTATAGATGTTCTGAAAACTCTTGAATGATGCTGATAAGGAGGAAATATGAAAGTTAGTATTTTGGGCGTACAGCCGGGAACTGTCACTGACGGGATGACAAATTCCGAGTATTTCGAAAAACAGCTCGAACTGGTCAGAAAGGATTATAACGGTGAGAGCCTTGTTGTGTTTCCCGAGCTTATGACGGGTGTTTATTTCGGATATGTACGTGAGAAAAGATGGTTTGAGTATGCCGAGGATTTCCTTACGGGACCTACGACAACGGCAATGCTTGAGCTCTGCAGGGAGCTTAAGACCAACATCTGTTATTCGCTCTTTGAGAAAGGTGATGACGGTGCATATTACAATACGCTCGGTCTTGTTTCACCGATAAGGGGAGTCATCGGGAAATACAGAAAGATACATCTTCCGGGCGGAGACTTAAGATATAACGAGTGCTATGAGAAGTATTATTTTGCTTCCGGAAAACAGATGCCGGTACTTGATCTTGACAACGGCATAAAGGTAGCGATGATGACCTGCTATGACAGATCGTTCCCGGAGCTGTGGAGATCATACTATTTAAGAGGAGCCGAGATTATCTGTGTTCCGGCATGTACAATGGGCTTAAGGAAGGATATGTTCGTAACCGAGCTTCAGACGAGAGCACTTGAGAGCCACAGCTACGTGATAGCGCTTAACAGGGCAGGCGAGGAAAAGACGGAGAATGAGGCAAAGCCGAGGATACATTTCGGCAAGACCCTGGTCATAGACCCTCTGGGAAATATCGTAAAAGCTTTAGAGGATGAGCAGTGGGTAACGCTTTCGGCAGAGATAGATACGGATAACATAAAGTATGCAAGGGCAAGGCTTAACTGGGAAAGAGACAGGCATCCGGAGCTGTACGGTATCGTTTCGGATGTTAATTATGCGAGAGAGGGACTTATTTTTGAGAGAGGATTCTGATGATGCATACACATGATACTGCGGAAATCCTTGCGGAGTTTGCTTATAAGCTGAAATATGAGGATATCCCGCCCGAAGTCATTGAGACTACGGAATTGTTCATGGCCGATTACTATGCGGCGGCCATGGCAGGAATAATGATAAATAAGGATTTTAACGAAGCAATATTTGACATTGTAAAAGGAAAAGGACAATCACCTGAGGCTGACGTCATAGGTTCCGATATAAAGCTTTCCGCGGAAGATGCTGCGTTCATGAATGCAGTGTATGCGCACGGAGCCGATATGGATGACGGAAACAGGAAGGCCATGGGGCACGTTGCCGCCCATGTAATGTCGGCAGTGTTCGCACTTGCTGAGGCTGAAGGTAAAAGCATAAAGGATGTATTTACCGCAGTAAATGTAGGCTACGAGGTATACAACAGGGTTGCGGCCATGGCTCAGCCGGGGCTGGTACACAGAGGCTTCCATTCCACGGGAACTGCCGGGGTGATAGCATGTGCCGCGGCATCCGCAAAGCTGCTCGGACTTGATGCACAGGGCATTTATAATGCAATGGGCATTGCGGCGATCCAGGCGAGCGGACTTATCATAATAGCTGAGAGCGGACAGGCAAATAAACCGCTGAATCCGGCAAATGCCGCCAAGAACGGGATTGTTTCCGCAAAGCTTGCAAAGGCAGGGATAAAGGGTCCCAGAAGACCTTTAGAGAGTGAAAAGGGCTGGTTCCATGCCATGACCGACAGCGTGGATTACGGATTTTTGGATGACCTTGGAAAGAAATTTACTGTCACGGAAAGCTATCTAAAGCCGTATCCTTCCTGTAGGCACACCCATTGCGGTATCGAGGCTGCGATAGGTATTCATGAAGAAATGGAAAATGCGGGGCTGACTCCTTCAGATATAAAAGAGGTAAATCTGTATATTTACAGTAATGCGATAAAGATAGCCGGACAGATAGAAATCCCGGAAAGTACAGAGGACGCCAAGTTTTCGATACATTACAGCCTTGCATGCGCACTGTTAAAAGGTACGTTCGGACTTGAGGATATCAGGGTAAGCTTTGCTTCGTATACCGGGGAAGAGGCAGAAAAAGGCGGTTCTGAAGGATTTATCGGGAATGTGATAAAGCTTATAAAAAAGATAAAGCTCATTCCGGATCCTTCAATGGAGGATGTTCAAAAAGGAATACGCGGGTCAAGGCTTGCGGTAAGCTTTAATAACGGAAGAACGTTTGAAAAGACAGTACTTCTTCCCAAAGGAGACGCCGCAAATCCATTTACATGGGATGATATGCATCGTAAGCTTTTTGAAAGCTTGTCTCAGGATGCCGGGAGGACGGATGAGGTACTTTCCGGGATAAGGGCGTTAAATGAAAACCCGGATGAATTGTGGAAGGGGTTTAAAGATTCTTCGCTTCGCTCAGAATGACATATGAGAGGCTTTGGCATATGGGAGACTTTGACATATGGGAAGTTTTGCCATATGAGAGGCTTTGGCATATGGGAGGCTTTGACATATGGGAAGTGTAAATTATATATAAAATCAGAAAAGCAGGAAAAAGATCATGAAAACGAAAATAAGGAAAATAATGGCTTTGCTGCTGACGGCTGGGTTCCTTTTAACGGGGCTTTCGGGCTGCAGCTCGGATAACAGCAAAGAGACCATTAAGATAGGGTCGGTACATCCGCTGACGGGAAGCATGGCTTACGAAGGGCAGGCAATGGTCAATGCCCAGAAGATAGCCATAGACAAGATAAACAGTGAAGGCGGCATAAACGGAAGGAAGCTTGAGCTTGTTGTAAGGGACAGCCTGGGTACTTCCTCGGGAGCCGCCAATGCGGCTCTAAAGCTGACAAACAGCGGAGTTGTGGCACTTACCGGTACTTATACGAGCGGTTCGGCACAGGTGGTTTCAAGGACTGCCGAAAAAACAGGGATTCCGCTGGTGATCACGGTTGCGTCAAGTGACAACCTTTTAAGCAACGGATATAAATATACATTCAGGATCCAGCCGAGCGTATCCGTATTCAGCAAGAATTTCCTTCAATATCTGAGCTACTTTAAAACGGATGATATGAAGACGGTAGCTTTTATTTATGAGAACTCCAACTACGGAACCGGTATTGCCGAGTACATAAAGGAGCACATTGATGAAACGGGGCTTGAGATAGTAGGCATGCTTCCCTATGCATCATCCACCTCGACCTTAAGTACAGAGGTTACAAAGCTTGCTTCTTTAAATCCCGACCTGCTGGTGCCCGTTGGATATTATTCCGACCAGAACCTTCTCATGAAGGAGATACTTGAGAGAGATATCCATTTCAATAAGATAGTCGGATGTGCAAACGGAGCTTTCTCGGATGCAAAGTTTTTAAAGACCTACGGGACTCAGGTGGACGGTATACTTGACATTAATTACAGGTATAATCCTAACAGCGAAGAGACCGCATACATGCTTGAAAAATACAAGGAAGTATACGGTGAGGACATCCCGGTTCACGCAATCTATGGCTATGAGTCGATAATGGTCATAGCTGATGCACTTAAAAGATGTTCCGATCCCGATGATCCCGCGGCACTCAGGGATGCCATAGCAGCCTCAAAGATAACCGACCATGTTCTTCCTCAGGGAGTCATAGAGTTTGACGAGAAGGGCGAGAATATCAATTCTGCCGGTGTTCTCGTAGAGATAAAAGACGGGAAGCATGTGATAGTATTCCCGGAAGAGTATTCGGAGAAAGGAGAATAGGATAATATGCAGACAGTACAGTCTCTTCTTGACGGAATACTGATGGGCGGTGTTTATGCACTGGCCGCACTCGGGCTGTCACTTATATTCGGCGTGCTGAAGATCACGAACTTCGCACACGGGGCAATGATGACGATAGGAATGTACACGGTATATGCATTATGTACGGGTTTGGGTCTCAATCCCTACATAGCTCTGCCCATAGCCATAATCTTCATGTTCGTTCTGGGATTCATTATCCAGAGATTCCTTATAAAGCGTATCGAACAGGCACCGGCGCATAACCAGCTGCTTTTGACGCTCGGCCTTGCATACATTTTTGAAAATGTGATCCTGATCATTTTCTCACCGAACTACAAGACCATATCGGTCGGCGGTTTTGAGAAGGCGCTTCACATAGGAGAGCTTACGGTTGCTCCGGCAAAACTGGTTGCCTTCTGTGTCGTGATCGTGGTTACGGCAGCAGTTTATTTTCTTTTATACAAAACACATATCGGAAAATCGATAAGAGCGGCTTCGCAGAACGATATGGGAGCAAAGCTCATGGGAATAGACGTTCCCAACATCAGGGGCATCGCTTTCGGTATCGGTGTTGTATGTACCGGTATAGCAGGCGGTCTGCTGACACCGGTAATGAGCTTTTATCCGACACTCGGAGAGAGCTTCCAGCTTAAGTGCTTCGTTATAGCGGTGCTCGGAGGCATGGGTAATCTCTGGGGCGCGCTTGTGTCGGGACTTCTGATAGGAGTTATCGAGTCGATGTCCGGCTATCTTCTTGGAGGAAGCTGGAGTGATATGATCATATATGCGGTATTCATTTTGATACTGTTCATACGTCCTACCGGACTTTTCGGAAGGAGGAACCGTCGTGAAAACTAATAAGCTTGAAACAGTTACGCTAATAATTCTTCTTTCGATCGCTATTGTGGTTCCGTTCTTTTTCGGAAGATATCTGCTCAGCGTGGCGATATCGGTACTTATAATGGCTCTTCTCGGACAGAGCTGGAACATAATGAGCGGATATGCGGGACAGTTTTCGTTCGGACATGCCGCATTCTTCGGGATCGGTGCCTACAGCTCAAGTATCCTGTATATCGATCACGGAATAAGCCCGTGGATAGGAATGATCGTCGGTATGATAATAGCCGCACTCGTCGGTGTTCTTATCGGCTTCCTGTCCTTCAGATACAAGCTCCGCGGAGATTTCTTCGCACTGGTAACCCTGGCATTTGCGGAGATACTCAGGGTTCTGTTCAATAATACAAAGGCTTTAAAGGGAGCGGGCGGAATCCTTATCCCTTATAAGACGAAGTGGACGGAGTTCCAGTTCGCAAGCGACAGGACATTTTACTTCGTACTCCTTGCAATGGTAGTGGCTGCCACCGTATTTATCGCGGTAATGAGCAAGAGAAAATTCGGTATCTGTCTTGTGGCAATAAAGGAAAATCAGGATGCTGCAGGTGCGTTGGGCGTTCCGGTGCTTAAGTACAAGCTCATCGCCATGGCAATAAGCGCAGCCATAGCGGCAATGGCAGGAACCTTCTACGCACAGTATTACGGCTTCATCGATCCCGCGATCGTATTTGCGGCATCGATATCCGTTGAAGCAATCGTACCCTGCATTATAGGCGGAGCGGGAACCCTGGGCGGACCTCTTCTCGGAGCGCTTATCATCATACCGCTCCAGGAGATAAGCAACAGCATTTTTGAGGAAGTGAACGGTCTCAACATGATCATTTACGGAACACTGATCGTTATATTTGTTGTATTCTGCCGTAACGGTATTTACGGAAGGATAATCAGAAAACTGAAAGGAGCGGAATCATGAGTATATTAAAAGCAGTGGATGTCTGCAAATCCTTTCAGGGAAACATGGCGGTTGACCATGCCTCTCTCGATGTCGAGGAAGGGAAGATAACCGGCCTGATAGGTGCAAACGGAGCGGGCAAGACGACACTTTTCAATTGTATGTCGGGGTATTATCATGCAACGTCGGGAAAAATTGTTTACAAGGAAACAGAGGTACAGCATAAAACGGCTCAACAGCTCTGCCATATGGGAGTGGCAAGAACCTTCCAGATAGCAAAGCCCTTCGGTATGCTTTCGGTACTGGAGAACACGGTAGTTGGCGGGTTTAACAGGGCAAAAAACAGGAATGAGGCATATGATGCTGCACTCGAGAGCCTTAAGCTTGTGGGGCTTTTGGATAAAAAGGATACGCTTGCCCTGCTGCTTAATACCGGTGAACAGAGAAAGCTGGAGCTTGCGAGAGCCCTTGCTACAAAGCCCGAGGTACTCCTGCTCGATGAGGTTATGGCCGGACTTACACCCACGGAGTCGGCAGAAATGGTAAAGCTTGTGTCGAAGGTAAATGAGAGCGGGATCACGATCCTTATGATCGAGCATATCATGCCCGTCATCATGAAGCTGTCAAACAAAATATACGTTATGGAACGAGGCAGGATGATCGCAGAGGGACTTCCGGAAGAAGTCGCCGAAAATCCGAAGGTAATTGAGTCTTATTTGGGAAAAGGCCTGGAGGTGGAGGCATGCTGAAGATAAAAGAACTCCATACAAGCATAGGAAATCTGAAGATAATACAGGGAGTGAGCCTGGAGGTTAAGGAAAAAGAGGCTGTTTCCTTAATGGGAGGAAACGGCGCCGGAAAGACGACCTTTATGCGCGCCATATCCGGTCTGGGTGAGATATCCGGCGGGAGCATAGAATTTTTGGGCGAGAACATCACCCACTGGACTCCGAAGAAAATAGTCGAAGCTGGACTTATACAGATACCTGAAGGGAGACAGCTGTTTTCGCTTATGACTGTAAAGGAAAACCTTGAGATGGGTGCCGGATCGGGCAAGGCAAGGGAAAAGATGAAGGACAGCCTTGAGTTTGTTTATTCGCTGTTCCCTGAGCTTGAAGAGATGAGCGCCAAGGCAGCCGGAAACTTAAGCGGCGGTCAGCAGCAGATGGTTGCCATAGGCAGGGGCTTGATGGCAGATCCAAAGCTGCTGCTTCTTGATGAGCCTTCTATCGGACTTTCTCCGATCATGACGCAGAAGGTGCTTGAGGCAGTCGTAAACATCAGGAAAAAAGGCGTAGCGGTGCTCATAGCCGAG
>JAEEVO010000048.1 GCA_016290905.1 Lachnospiraceae bacterium
TAATATTGCATACTACTTCTTATACAGATGTCCGCACTGCGATCGCCATTTATTCAATCGTGTAGCACCTTGGCATTATTGCCCTTATTGCGGGAATCATCTGAATGCAGATCCTGTTGAATATTCATCTGAAAGCGAAGATGAAGATGATAAACGCGACGATGGTCTTAAAATACAATAGTTAAACTGAATCAAGTCAGGGCAGTCCGGCGGGACTGCCCTTTTTGACGAAAGTGGGCCACTAACCCCGTCCCCCGGGGTCGTTTAAATTTTTCTTGATGAAAAATGAGGAATATGGTAAAATAATTTGAATATTAGTATTTTGGATGGGATCTTATGGGACTTGAACTGGTTTTGATAATAATCGGAGCATTATTGATGGTATTAAATATCTCACGGTATATGATGTTCCTAAGAACGACAAGGGACGTATTATCGGCGGGAAAGCTGAGAGACAGGATATGGAAATATCTGGCACTTGTCTTATTGGTATTTTTCCTTATAGGCTATCTCTCTATTGCCATATTCTCAAAACCGGATCTGATGATGGCATTGATACTTTTCGGCGGCAGCATTTTTGTTGCGATCGTCCTGACACTGCTGTTCAACCTGATGCAGACAGCAAAAGAGAGAAGTATTGACATAGCGGAAGTGCTTGTCGGTGTTATAGACGCCCGAGATCCGAACCTGAACGGACACAGCAGGCATGTACAGGAGATAACGATGCTGTTTTACAAGTATCTGCCTCTTTCCTTAAGAAAAGAGATGAACCCTGTCAGCTTGGAGTATGCCGCACTGATGCATGATGTAGGAAAGCTTGGCGTACCGGAATCCATTTTGAACAAGCCGGCGAAGCTGACGGAAGAAGAGTGGGATGTCATGCGGAAGCATCCGAAGATTGGAACGAAGATACTCGATCCGTTAAAGACTTTCAGACATATTTCGGACTGGATAGAGTATCATCATGAAAGACCGGACGGGAAAGGTTATTACAAGATACCTTATGAAAAGATACCGCTGGCAGCACGTGTGATAGCCATAGCAGATACCTATTCCGCGATAACCATGAGAAGATCGTACAAGTCTCCGAAATCGCACGACGAGGCGATGCAGATCATTTCGGAGGTTGCGGGGACACAGCTTGACAAGGAGCTTGTAAAGATATTCCTTACGATACCGAAGAATGAGCTTTTAAAATGCATTCCGGAAGAAGTAAAATACTAAACATCAGATTAGAAAGAACATTGGAGAAATAAAATGGTGGATCAGAGCAAAATCCGAAATTTTTGTATAATAGCACATATCGATCACGGTAAATCAACTCTGGCTGACAGAATAATAGAAAAGACCGGCCTTCTTACTTTGAGGGAAATGAGTGATCAGGTACTTGACAATATGGATCTTGAGAGAGAGCGCGGGATCACGATCAAGGCTCAGACCGTAAGAACGGTTTATAAGGCACAGGACGGAGAAGAATATATATTCAATCTCATAGATACTCCCGGTCATGTCGATTTTAACTATGAGGTTTCAAGAAGTCTGGCAGCCTGTGAGGGGGCTGTGCTTGTGGTTGATGCCGCTCAGGGTATAGAGGCTCAGACTTTAGCAAATGTATATATGGCACTTGACCATAATCTCGAGGTATTTCCCGTTATAAACAAGATCGATCTTCCGAGTGCCGAACCTCAGCGTGTAATAAACGAGATTGAGGATGTTATAGGTATAGAGGCTCAGGATGCACCTCAGATATCGGCAAAGAACGGAATAAATATAGAAGAAGTGCTTGAAGCGATAGTTAAAAGACTTCCGGCTCCTAAGGGTGATGCCGGTGCTCCGTTGAAAGCTCTTATTTTCGATTCGGTATATGACTCTTATAAGGGCGTTATCGTATTTATCCGTCTAATGGAAGGAACCGTCAGAAAAGGTGACAGGATAAGGATGATGGCAACAGGAGCCGAGGCTGAAGTGGTTGAGATAGGAATTTTCGGGCCCGGACAGTTTATTCCGTGTGAAGAGCTTTCAGCCGGAATGGTAGGGTATATTACCGCATCACTCAAAAATGTCAGAGATACCAGAGTCGGTGATACCGTCACAAATGCCGAAAGACCCTGTGCTGAGGCACTTCCCGGATATAAGAAAGTACTTCCTATGGTTTACTGTGGTATGTATCCGGCTGACGGAGCCAAGTACCCCGATTTAAGAGATGCGCTGGAAAAACTGCAGCTCAATGATGCGTCGCTTCAGTTTGAACCCGAGACCTCTGTTGCATTGGGCTTCGGTTTCAGATGCGGATTCCTTGGACTTTTACATCTTGAGATAATACAGGAGAGACTTGAGAGAGAATACAATCTTGACCTCGTAACAACTGCACCGAGCGTTATATATAAGGTGTATAAGACAAACGGGGATATGTTCGACCTGACAAATCCCACCAATATGCCGGATCCTTCCGAGATAGAACACATGGAGGAACCGTTTGTTGATGCCGAGATAATGGTGACTACCGAGTTTGTCGGTGCTATCATGAAGCTGTGTCAGGAAAGGCGCGGAGTCTATAAGGGTATGGAGTATATGGAAGAGACGCGTGCACTTCTTAAGTATGAGCTTCCTTTAAACGAGATCATCTATGATTTCTTTGACGCCTTAAAGTCACGTTCGAAGGGTTATGCATCGTTTGACTATGAGCTAAAAGGCTATGTGCCTTCAAAGCTTGTTAAGCTTGATATGCTTGTAAACCGAGAGGAAGTTGATGCGCTGTCGTTTATCATCCATGCGGATAATGCATATGAACGTGCAAGAAAAATGTGTGAAAAGCTTAAAGATAATATACCTCGACAACTGTTTGAGATACCGATCCAGGCCGCTATCGGAAGTAAGATAATAGCTCGCGAGACTGTCAAAGCGATGCGAAAAGATGTTCTTGCAAAATGTTACGGCGGTGATATCACGAGAAAGAAAAAGCTGCTTGAGAAGCAGAAAGAAGGAAAGAAGAGGATGCGCACCTTCGGAAATGTCGAGATACCGCAGGCAGCCTTCATGAGCGTGCTGAAGCTTGATGAGGAGTAAGCCGAAAGGAAAATATAGGAAAGTAAAAAGGACTGTGGAATCCACAGTCCTTTAAAAATCTTGTTTTTACCTTATCAGTTAAGTGAATTAACAGCTTTCTGAAGGTTTGCAATCTTACGTGCAATTGTATTCTTGTGGTATACACCCTTAGCACCTGACTTGTCAAGATAAGAAGCAGCCTCCTTGAAGCTTGCTTTTGCGAGTTCCTTGTCGCCGGCAGCCACAGCAGCAAGAACCTTCTTTGATAATGTCTTAGCCTTGGACTTAACCATCTTATTTCTTAAGGTTTTGGTCTCGATAACCTTGATTCTCTTCTTTGCAGATTTAATATTTGCCAATGTACTCACCTCCTAGTATGGAATAATGATGACTTTGCCGGTGAATCCGGACACGGACGTTTCACCGAACACATACTCTATCATTGTAACAGAAGTTTCCAAAATGTCAACAGTTTTTTTTATTTTTTTATAATACCTTATATCTTGCATATTTTAATAACATATGATATGATATGACTAACTTTATGAACGCCATACACATAAAGCTTTTTTAATGCGGACCTAAAGTAAAAGGGACCGCAGGGATATGGAGGAAAAATGTTAGAGTTACGGAATATAAGCTATAACGTGGCTGATGAAGGGCAGGATAAGGAAATCCTTAAGAATGTCAACATCACCCTTTCGGATGACAAATTTTTTGTTATAACAGGACCCAACGGAGGCGGAAAGTCATCGCTTGCAAAGATAATCGCAGGTATATACAAGCCTTCATCGGGGCAGATCATATATGACGGAAAAGATATCACGGATATGTCTATCACGGATCGCGCAAGGCTCGGGATCAGCTTTGCGTTCCAGCAGCCGGTACGTTTCAAGGGACTTACCGTAAAGGATCTTCTGACACTGGCAGCAGGTGAGGAGCTTAAGGCTTCGGCATGTGACTATCTTTCGGAGGTTGGGCTCTGTGCACACGATTATATAAACCGTGAAGTGAATGCAAGCCTTTCCGGAGGTGAACTTAAACGTATAGAGATAGCGCTCACCATCGCAAGGGGGAGCAAGCTTACAATATTCGACGAACCTGAGGCGGGGATAGATCTCTGGAGTTTTTCAAATCTTATCACCGTATTTGAAGATTTAAAGAAAAAGACCAACGGCTCGATCGTGATCATATCCCATCAGGAGAGGATCATAAACATAGCCGACGAGATCATACTCATAGCAAACGGTGAAGTCGTAAAGCATGGAAATAAGGAAGAGGTAATGCCGCTGTTCAGCGGATCCACATTTAAATGTAAGTTCAAATGATCGGGTGCCTAATAAGATGACATTGACCGAGATTAAAGACATCATTCCCCCCTTGGTGCAACGGAGGTGTGGTATTGACATTCGCACATCTTTTCATCATATACGGGTAATGGATCATTCTTGATTATTTACATCAGAGAAAGCTTAAAGGGAGAGAAAATGGATAAGATACAGGAAAACCTTCTTGCAGAGATCGCGGATCTGCACGGAATACCTACGGGTGCATACAATATCAGGGCAAACGGGGAAGGCGCAGGAAGACGTTCCACCGAACATATTGAGATAACAACAAAGACCGACAAACCGGGTATTGATATACGTATTGCCGACAATACGGTAAGAGAGAGCATGCACATACCGGTCATCATCAGCGAAACGGGGCTTACCGAGGCTGTTTACAACGATTTCTTCATCGGAAAGAACTGTGATGTCACGATCATAGCAGGCTGCGGTATCCATAACTGCGGTACACAGAAATCCGAGCATGACGGCATACATACTTTCTTTGTAGGAGAAAATTCCAAAGTAAGATACGTTGAGAAGCATTACGGAGAGGGAGACGGGAACGGAGAGATAGTACTGAATCCTCAGACAATCGTACATATGGATGCCGGATCGTACATGGAGATGGATACCGTTCAGATAAAGGGCGTTGATTCAACAATCCGTACGACAAAGGCAGATGTGGCCGATAATGCTACTCTTATAATTAAAGAAAAGATAATGACGCACGGAAAACAGCATGCGGAAACCGATTTTACCGTAGACTTAAACGGTGAGGGCTCAAGCACAAACGTTATCTCCAGATCTGTAGCAAGGGATGATTCCACGCAGCTTTTTGTGTCAAATATCAGGGGAAACAACAAGTGTGCAGGCCATTCCGAGTGTGACGCCATAATCATGGATAACGGAAAGGTAGGAGCACTTCCGAAGGTTGAGGCAAACTGCGTTGACGCATCCCTTATACATGAGGCCGCCATCGGGAAGATTGCCGGAGAGCAGATCATCAAGCTTATGGGACTCGGGCTTACCGAGGCGGAAGCGGAAGAGATGATAGTTAACGGCTTCTTAAAATAATTGCTTGACATAATCATATATAAATGTTACTATAAATTAATGTAGTAATCAAAAGCCGCAATGGCGGAATGGCAGACGCAATGGACTCAAAATCCATCGCCCTCAAAAGCGTGCGGGTTCAAGTCCCGCTTGCGGCATTTACTGTAAGGTCCTGCTATGCAGGGCTTTTTGACAGTTGAGGAACGTATTCGTTAGACCGGTACATGTTTACAGTACAGATTTTAACAGGAGCGAAAAGAATGACGAATTGGATTGCAGTAGTAGACGATGACATGACTACATTAAAAATGGCAGGAAGGATACTCAGCAACAATAACATGCGAGTATCAGCCATGAATTCAGGTAAGGCACTCCTCACATTCATGAAGGACAACAGACCTGATATAGTCCTGCTTGACATTTCCATGCCGGATATGGACGGCTTTGAGACACTGAAGCTCTTAAGGATTCAGGAGAAGAACGACGGATTCGATTCAGTTCCGGTTATCTTCCTGACTGCCGATGAGGATAAGGATTCCGAGAAGAAAGGTCTTGAGCTCGGTGCTTCCGATTATGTACGCAAGCCTTTTGTTCCCGATGTACTTCTTCACAGGATACAGAACATAGTCGCAAACAATGAGACGATAAAGAATCTTGAGGAAGAGGCTTCAATCGACAAGCTTACAGGCTTCTTAAACAAGTCGGCTGTTGATGAAAAGCTTCAGAGGATATGTCATTTCAGCAAGGGTATGCTTGTTATGGCAGATCTTGATTCGTTTAAGCTTGTAAACGATATCTATGGTCACGATATGGGCGATAAGGTTCTTTCAATGTTCGCGGGCCTTATTAAGCAGAACACGAGAAAGGAAGATATCCTTGGACGTGTCGGCGGTGACGAGTTCATTATCTTCATTAAGAACATTGTGGACGAATACGCCATTAAGAGAATTTGTGAGAACATTAATACGCAGCTCATGATCGAAGCAAAGAAGATGATGGGCGAGGATATGCATATTCCGCTTGGAGTATCGATGGGCGTTGTATTCGTTCCAATGCAGGGAAGCGAGTATGACAAGCTCTACTCCATGGCCGACAAGGCTCTTTACCGCGTAAAGAAGAACGGAAAGCATGATTTCGAGCTCTATGCTTCACGTGATGAGTTCGGCGGTGAGCATGAGGGCGTCGAGGTTGAAGAAAATGCCGATCTTGAGCACATTAACATGATACTTAAAGAGAGGAGTGCTCCCAGCAGTGCACTCTGGGTTGGCAATGATGCGTTTACCCAGCTTTACAGATTCTTTACCAGATATATTGAAAGCTACAGGGGACATGCCTGCAAGGTTCTATTTAATTTCTCAGTGCTTAAGGATATGTCGGGACTCGATAAGAATTTCCAGGAGATGATGGAAGACTTTGGTGAGATACTGAAGAATCTGTTAAGAAAGAGCGATATCATGGTTCAGAGCAAGGCAAACCAGTTCCTGCTCCTCCTTCCCGAGGTTGACGAGGATCATCTTGACAGGGTTCTCGACAGGATTGAAAAGGGCTGGAGTGACTATAAGTATTCGGACTATGTAGCCATCATCTATGAGAGGGAAATGGTTGTCAGTGAGGATGTGGTTACTGACGAAAGAAGAACGGATTAAACATTTTTTGTGTTTTTAAAAATAGTTCTTGCAAAATTTACGGTATTATGTTATAGTAACATTTTGTGAGAACATAAGTAAATTTTTTGGAGGGTCATGATGGAAGGACTTAGAGTCGCTTTGACAATTATCTATCTGATAGTTTGCGTAGCTATCGTTTTTATCGTAATGATACAGGATACAAAGAGCCAGGGTTTAGGTGCCGCCCTTTCGGGAAGCGGTGCAAGCAACAGTACATACTGGAGCAAAAACAAGGGACGTTCAAAAGAAGGCATGCTTAATAAGATCACGATTGCTTTAGCACTGATTTTCATCGTATTATCGGTAGTGCTCAGCCTTAACAAATTCCAGACAAAGGCAGAGGCGACATCTACAGGGACGAATACAGAAGCAACCGTTACAGATGCTCCTACAGAGGCAGCAACTGAGTGATTAGTTGAGTAAAGCATGTGTGTTGAGCACATGCTTTTTTGTGCGATAAACGAATGCCCTCAGTGCAAGCCCGCTTGCAAACTGAGGGCTGAGTGAACGGTCACTGAGAGAGCTTGCTCTCGAAGTGGCCAGTAGCATCGAGTAGGAGTCAGCCTACTCGATAAAGCGATAAGGTAAAAGAAATATGGCAAAGGAAAAACCGAGGAAACTGATTTCCAATAATAAAAAAGCCTATTTTGATTATTTCATAGAAGAAAAATACGAGGCCGGCATTTCCCTGCACGGGACCGAAGTAAAGTCCATGAGGATGGGAAAATGCAGCATCAAAGAGTCTTATATCAAAATAGAGGGAGGCGAGGTCCTTATCTACGGAATGCATGTTTCACCGTATGAGAAAGGGAATATATTCAATAAGGATCCGCTGAGAACAAGAAAACTCCTTTTGCACCGGGCAGAGATAAGAAAGCTTGATGCAGGAGTTAAGATAAAGGGATATACCATAGTCCCGCTTGAGGTCTATCTGGATCATGGGCTTGTAAAGGTTCTGATAGGGCTTGCACGAGGTAAGAAGCTTTATGACAAGCGTGAGTCCATAGCAGAGAAGGATCGAAAGAGGGAGGAGGAACGAAATTTCAGGGACCGCTCTTGAGCATGCAGCCATATGTTGCAGGTGCTCGAGACTACTTCCCAGTGCTTTGCTAAACGCTTCGCGTTGAGCATTCTACGCACTGGGCCCCTTCTCGAGCTTGGGCCAGTACTGGTTTCGACGGGGGTTTTGAAACTTTGGAAGCCATCGGTGAGAGTCTGAACTCACCCAAATAAACGGACAACTAAATATAAACGCTGACGAAAATATCAGTTTACAGGCTGCCTAAGCTGCAGCTGCGTCGGACCTGCGTAGCCCACTGCGCAGGAGGGTAAACCGTGAGGCCCCGCGGTATTTCGGTACCGTAACCGGCGTCATCCAGGTGGGGAACTCCATGGACAAAGCTTTGAGTCTGTGGTAGAAACATGAAGCTACCGAGGGGTAGAGCCTGTCAGTGGGCGCTGCTTCAAGGGAATGACAAATTACTGACTGTGATGGGAGAAACCGGAGCGAATAGGCTTTCGGACAGGGGTTCGACTCCCCTCTGGTCCATATTTTAAAAAGGCTTTTTCTGTAAAAAGAAAGAGCCTTTTTAGCTTGCAAAACATGTGGCTATAAAGTATAATGACAGTAGGGTTTGTAATCCTAAAAACAGATTTGTTTTTTAAATCAGGGGTTTAAAAACGGAGCAATCCGCATTATTATTTCGGGGAGGCAGGACTGTATGGAAATATATGAACTTGAAGAAAAAAAAGAACGTATTTATGCGTTTCTTACGAGTGAAGAATATACACCGATGAAGCTGAAGGAGCTTGCGCTGCTTCTGCAGGTTCCGAAGCAGGAAAAGGAAGAGTTTAAAGAAGTAATAGATAAGCTCATCTCAGAGGGTAAGGTTATCTATGACATTAAAAGCAGGATAAAGGCCGCTTCTGCCGATATGCACGCCGGTACGTTCATCGGAACCGCAAAGGGATACGGCTTTGTACGCATCGACGGGGAAGAGGAGGATGTTTTCATACCGCCGGATTCAACACTGTCAGCACATGACAAGGACAGGGTTCTTATTACCGTGACCGAGGGAAGGAGAAACGGTAAGAGCAGTGAGGGTGTGGTAGTAAGCATTCTCGAGAGGGCAAATGACAGGATAACCGGAACGTTCCAGAGAACCAAAACCTATGGTTTTGTTATTCCGGATAACAGGAAATTCGGAGCCGATATATTCATACCTCACGGTTTTACAAAGGGAGCTGTTACAGGGCATAAGGTTGTTGTTGAAATGACGGATTTCGGCGGGCCCGACAAGAACCCGGAAGGTCATGTTACTGAGATAATCGGTCATATTGACGATCCGAGGACGGATATTGTTTCCGTGATAAGGGCATACGGTATACCACTTGAGTTCCCTGATGGTGTAATAAACGAGCTTACAACCATTCCTTCGGAGGTCAGTCCCGAGGCAGAGGAAGGAAGGCTTGACTTAAGAGGTGAGCAGACGATAACGATAGACAGCGAGACCGCAAAGGATCTTGATGATGCGATCACGCTCACTAAGACGGACGGGATTTATCATTTGGGCGTTCATATCGCAGATGTTTCGGAGTATGTTAAGGAAAACTCACCTTTAGATAAAGAGGCATTAAAAAGAGGAACCAGCAACTATCTGATAGACAGTGTTATCCCGATGCTGCCGCATGAGCTTTCAAACGGCATATGTTCATTAAACCAGGGGACGGACAGGCTCAGCATGAGCTGTATCATGGATATAAACGCAAAAGGTGAAGTGGTCGGACATCAGATAGCGGAGACTGTCATAAATGTTGACAGGCGTATGACCTATACCAATGTACAGCGTGTAAATGACGCTATAGAAGCATATGACGGGACACCGGACGAGCTTTTTGAAAAGCTTAAGGACGGAGCAGTAAAGGTTTCTTCACTGAAGTTTAAGGAAGAACTGTCACAGGATATATTAGAGACACTTGAGGAATACAGGGATTTTGCGGGGATGTTCTGGCTGAGTCTTGAACTGAGCGAGATTTTGAGGAAAAGAAGGCACAAGAGAGGTTCGATAGATTTTGACATACCCGAATGTGAGATAAAGGTCAACGAGAAGGGTGAGCCGATCGAGATAGCGCCCTATGACAGAAACCGCGCCACAAAGATAATTGAAGACTTCATGCTCGCCGCAAACGAGACCGTTGCGGAGGATTATTTCTGGCAGGAGCTTCCGTTTGTTTACCGTACACATGATACGCCCGACCCGGAAAAAATCACGAAACTTGGAATATTCATAAATAATTTCGGATATACGATAAAGATGGGACAGGAGGACATACACCCCAAAGAGCTGCAGAAGCTTTTGGAGAAGATAGACGGGACCGACGAGGAAGCACTTATCAGCAGGCTTACCTTAAGAAGCATGAAGCAGGCTAAATATACCACAAGCTGCGACGGGCACTTCGGACTTGCATCAAAGTATTACTGTCATTTCACATCTCCCATACGTCGTTATCCCGATCTGCAGATACACAGGATCATAAAGGAAAATCTTCGCGGAAAGCTTACTGAGAAAAGGATAAACCATTATAACAGGATACTTGCGGATGTGGCATTCATGTCAAGCAAGTGCGAACGCCGTGCGGATGAGGCTGAGCGTGAGGTTCAGAAGCTTAAGAAGATAGAGTTCATGGCACCGCATATCGGTGAGGAATTTGACGGTGTAATTTCCGGCATATCCTCAATGGGCATATACATCGAGCTTCCCAATACCGTGGAAGGAATGGTAAAGATTGATGAGTTTAAGGATGACTTTTATTATTTCGATGAGGAGCATTACTCACTGATCGGAAAGAACAAGAGCAAATGCTATAAGCTCGGACAAAGGGTAAGGGTAAAGCTTGAAGAAGCGGACAAGCTCATGAGGAGCATCATCTTTACGATAGCTGAGGATACACCCGATGAACCGTCGGAAAGCTGAAATCTTTGAATATTTAGAGTGTGGTATCTGAGGAAAATACAATGTTTGAAAATGTCAATACTCCCTGTTATATAGTTGACGAGGGAAAACTGAAGCATAATCTCAAAATACTGAATGATGTTGAAAAAGAAACGGGCGCCCATATTCTTCTGGCACAGAAGGCTTTTTCAATGTTCTCCCTGTATCATCTGATTGGATCGTACTTAAGCGGTACGACCGCAAGCGGACTGTATGAGGCAAAGCTCGGTCACGAGGAAATGGGAAAGGAGAATCATGTTTTTGCTCCTGCCTACAAAGAAGGACATATGCGGGAGCTTGTAAAGATATGCGATCACATAATATTCAACAGCTTCGGCCAGTACGATAAATATAAGGATATCTGCAGGAAAAACGGAGTAAGCGTAGGTATACGCATTAACCCGATGTGTTCAACTCAGGAGGGACATGAGATATACGATCCCTGTGCTTTCGGATCAAGGCTGGGCGTGACAAAGGAGAATTTCCGTTTTGATGAGAAATTCGGAGAAGGCGGCATAGAGGGACTTCATGTACATACGCTCTGTGAACAGAACTCGGATGCTCTTGTTACCACTTTCAAGGCTGTCGAGGAGCAGTTTTCTTCGGTACTGGAAAAGGTTAAGTGGTTAAATCTCGGGGGCGGACATCATATCACGAGGGATGATTATGATATAAAGGCTCTTACAGACCTTATAAAGTATATAAAAGAAAAATACGGTGTTGAAGTATATCTGGAGCCGGGTGAAGCAATAGCTCTTAATGCGGGATATCTTGTCACGGAAGTCATGGATAAGGTTAAGAACGGGATGGAGATACTGATACTTGACGCATCCGCAGCCTGCCATATGCCCGATGTTCTGGAAATGCCTTACCGTCCTCCTTTAAGGGGCGGGTATGAAGCCGGGGAAAAGAAGTTTACATACCGTCTGTCCTCGCTGACCTGCCTTGCCGGGGATGTGATAGGGGATTACAGCTTTGAAAAAGAGATCAATATCGGCGACAGGCTGATATTTGAAGACATGGCTATCTATTCCATGGTAAAGAACAATACATTTAACGGTATTCCGCTTCCTGACATACTGCTTTTAAAGGAAGACGGCAGTACTCAGAAGGTAAAGACCTTTGATTATGAGGATTTCAAGGGAAGATTGTCATAATGTCTTAAGCTTGCATGGAGATTATCTATTACGAGAGATCATATTATGGGAAATGTTGAAACTATTAAGTCTGTTCCTTTGGCGGACGGGTTTTATATGCCCGGGGAGTTTGAGCCGCACAGAGGAACGATAATGATCTGGCCGGAGCGTCCGGGGTCATGGCCTTACGGCGCGAAAGCGGCAAGATGTGCCTTTAAAAAGATCATAGAAACCATAGCGGAAAGTGAAGAAGTGTTCGTAGCGGTCAGTAAAGAAGGTTACGGATCGGCTTTTGAATCAGTCGGAAGTCTTGAAAATGTAAAGCTGTTCGTATCAGAGACGGATGACGCATGGGCAAGGGATGTCGCACCTACCTTCGTAAAAAACAAAGACGGTTCTGTCAGGGCGGTAAACTGGAGATTTAACGCTTGGGGCGGGACATATAACGGACTTTATGCTTCGTGGGCCAAGGATGACGCTTTTGCGGTTTTCTTTGCGGAAAGCGAAGGCTATGATATATATGATGCTTCTCCTTTTGTCCTGGAGGGAGGCTCGATACATTCCGACGGGGAAGGGACCGTTCTGGTTACTTCCGAGTGTCTGCTGAGTCCGGGTCGGAACCCTGACCTGAAAAAGGAAGAGATAGAAGAAAAGCTTAAAAAATATCTTGGGGCAGAAAAGATAATATGGCTTCCCGACGGCATATATAATGACGAGACCGACGGACATGTGGATAACATATGCGCATTTTTAAAACCGGGAGAGGTGGTACTTGCGTTGACTGATGATGAAAACGATCCGCAGTATGCTCTCTCAATGAACGATCTTAAAGTACTTGAAAACGAAACCGACGCGAAAGGAAGAAAAATCATCGTACATAAGCTGCCCATCCCGAAGAATCATGTGTTTATCGGGGAAGAGGATCTAAAGGGATACGAGTTTGAGGAAGGCGAGGACGAGCGTGAGGTCGGAGAGAGGCTTGCGGCGTCCTATGTTAATTTCTATTTTTCAAACGGTGCAGTAGTACTTCCGGCATTCGGCGGTGAAAATGAAGAAAGTGACCTTGAGGCAGCGGAGATTATGAAGAGGCTTTGTCCGGACAGAAAGATAGTACAGATACCGGCAAGGGACATATTGCTCGGCGGAGGAAACATTCATTGCATTACACAGCAGATACCATACGGCTGTAAAACGGATAAATAAAGGATTTGAGTTATCGATGAAATGTTGAAGACGTTTTTGAAGTAACACTGATTAAAAGAAAGGATTCCCATATGAGAAGTATAACAGTAGCGGCTATTCAGATGAGATGCGGTAAGACTGTCGAAGAGAACCTGAAAAAAGCAGAGCTGAAGGTGCGTGAGGCAGCAGAAAACGGAGCACAGGTGATATTGCTTCCGGAGCTTTTTGAAAGAGAATATTTCTGTCAGCAAAGACAGTATGATTTTTATAAATTCGCACTTCCGACAGAAGAAAATCCTGCTGTAAAGATGGGAAAGAAGCTTGCGGCAGAACTGAATGTCGTGCTGCCGATCAGTTTTTATGAGAGGGACGGAAATGTTCTTTATAATTCACTTGCATGGGTAGATGCGGGTGGTGAGATACTCGGGGTATACAGAAAAACGCATATTCCGGACGATCACTTCTATCAGGAAAAATTCTATTTTACGCCGGGTGATACAGGGTTCATGGTTGTGGATACGGCGTACGGTAGATTGGGTGCCGGCATTTGCTGGGACCAGTGGTTCCCGGAGACAGCCAGAGCGCTTGCCATAAAAGGTGCTGAGATTATTTTCTATCCTACAGCTATCGGTTCCGAGCCAATCCTGGAGACGGACAGCATGCCGCATTGGAGAAGAGCCATGCAGGGTCATTCGGCTGCAAATATTGTTCCGGTCGTAGCCGCAAACAGGATAGGAAGGGAAGATGTCGAGCCGTGCGACGCAAACGGAAACCAGAGATCGTCGCTTTTGTTCTACGGTTCCTCGTTTATAACTGACGAAACGGGAGATATACTTGAGTCGGCATCAAGGGATCAAGAGGAAATACTGATAAGGACTTTTGATCTCGATAAGATAAATGAAGACCGTCTGTCATGGGGAGTCTTCCGGGACAGAAGGCCCGAGATGTATGGAGAATTGATTTATGGAAAATGATATAAAGCATCTGCTTGAAGGGGTGAAAGACGGAAGTGTTTCAGTTAACGAAGCACTACTTAAGCTTAAAACAATTCCTTTTGAAGACATTGGGTATTCAAAGGTAGATACTCATCGTGGGATAAGACAGGGAGTGCCGGAGATAATCTTCGGGTCCGGGAAAACGGTTGAGCAGATAGAAGGCATAACAAAGACAATGCTGAAAAACAGTCAGAAAACCGTTCTGGTTACAAGGCTTTCCGAGGATAAGGCCGTAGAGCTGAGTAAAAGACTTGATCTTGATTACAGAAAAGAAGCCGGGTGCGGTATAATCGGTAAGATTCCTGAGCCTTCCGGGATAGGAAGGATACTTGTGGCAACCGGCGGGACCAGTGACATACCGGTAGCAGAGGAGGCAGCAGTCACAGCCGAGGTTCTCGGAAATGAAGTTGAAAGGCTTTATGACGTAGGAGTAGCCGGGCTTCACAGGCTTCTATCAAATATGGAGAAGATAATGAGTGCCTCGGTGATAATAGCCATTGCCGGCATGGAGGGAGCTCTCGCAAGTGTTATCGGAGGCCTGGCGGACTGCCCGGTTATAGCCGTGCCGACAAGCATCGGATACGGGGCATCCTTTAACGGATTGTCTGCCCTGCTTTCAATGCTTAACTCATGCGCGTCCGGAGTATCGGTGGTAAATATCGACAACGGTTTCGGAGCCGGATATATGGCGCATATGATAAACCATATGCAGAAAGAATAAAAATGTTTCATATCAAAAAAAGTGCGGTCCCGGCGGATCGCACTTTTTTATATTGATTTTCAAGAAATCAGATCTTAAAGAACTTAACGCTGTTCTTAAGATGTTCTGCAATGCTGTTGAGGTTTTCTGCTTCCTTAACAACTTCCTTCATGTTGGAGTTAAGCTGTTCAAGTGAAGCACTGGTCTCTTCGGTAGATGCAGCATTTTCTTCGGAAATACTGGACAGGGACTCGACTGACTTGAGTATGCCCTCCTTCTTGGAGGTCATGCTGAGAGTATGCTGTGCAGCGTCTTCGTTTTCCTTCTTTGCGTCATTAAGTACATCGAGCATACCGTTGAAGTCACCGATCATCTTGTCGAAGGATTCGGTCTGGCTGAGAGTAGCTTCCTTTATGCTCTGAGTAAGTTCTTTGTTGTGCTCTGAGTAATTGCTGATATCTTTAAGCATTGATGTGATCTCACCGGCGAGCTTATTGGATTCACTTGCAAGATCCTTGATGTTTTCAGCAACTACGGAGAATCCACGTCCTGCTTCTCCTGCTCTTGCAGCCTCTATGGAAGCATTAAGCGCAAGCAGGTTTGTCTGACTGGCAATATTGATGATGCCGTCTGCTGCAGAAGAAATCTTCTTTACAACATCTGCGGTCTGCTTTACGGAAGAAGCAACCTGTTCTGCCTTTTTGTCGGTTTCTTCGTCTTCCTTCCTTAAGATATCAAGACCTTCCTTAAGATTCTTGGAGCTCGATGCAAGATTTTTAACCTTTTCGAGAGTTTCCTTAACAGAATTTGAAACATTATCGATTGAAGTGCCTATATCAATAGTGATATCGGAGGTGGTCATAACATCACCGGCCATTTCGGTAGCACCGAGAGCAAGGTTCTCAACTGCTGCGGAAATATCGTTTGTAACAGCCTGTGAATTGTTGATGCTGTTCTTTGTAGCCTCTGCACGTGCGCTGACATCGTTTGCATCCTTGATAACCTGGGAAACGGCATTTCTCAGACGAGTACGCATTTCTTCGTTTTTGGCTCCGAGAAGGGTAAACTCTTTAAATTTACTTGTAACACTTATGGGTGTTGCAAAATCGCCGTCTGCCATTCTTGATACGTTATCGTTAAGTTCGATAACACTCTTCTTGATGATACTGAAGATAAGGACAGCTGCAACAATTGTTGCAATAATAATGATAACGAAGATTATGATCGAAATGTTTATACGGAACTGGGTATCATCCTTTATGTTGGTCTCCTCAACCTTTGCCCATTTCTCACATATATCTGTCATGTTGGAGATAGAACCGCGCAAAGCTTCGAAGTCGTTGTTGAAGTTACCCCATTCTCCTGTGAAGGTGTCGATATCGAAAAGCTTTTGCCATGCCTTAACAGCTACGGAAAAATCATTGTAGTTATCTTCAAAATTCTTATCGCCGTCATCGAATGTCTTTTTATATAAGGAATCCATTTTCCTGGCGATAGAAGCAGCCTGGTCAACTCTTTCAAGAGTCTGTGAAACATTATCCTTATAATCCTTCTGCTTAAGGCCTACATACTCGGTAACATATTCTTCGGGTATATCTGCGAAGCCCATCTTGATATCATATCCCTGAGTAGCTGACATCATTGCCTGATAAAGATCTCGATCGGCGTTGATCAGCTTTTCACTGCAGCTGTACAGTGTATCAAAATACATTTCCTGATACTTGTTCGAAACGGATACCAACTGTCCTGTGAAATAGCCTACAGAGATCATCAGAGTTATAACAAGTACCAAACCCATGATGATAATGGCGCCAACCATGCTGATGTTTGATTTTTTCTGCATGTAAATACCTCCATTTTGTTTTTTGAAAACTTTATAAGAAAAGAAGTTTTCAGATTTCTGTTATTATAACATATTATTTCGAATTTGTCTATATAATTTGATGCTTTTATATAATAAAGGTTGATATTCTAACTTGTAGAATCGGATACTTGCAAAATGTACAAAATTGTGATATTATTTTTACGTAAATTTTACAAAAACATAGATTTTTTATATATACTTTTATGACGGACAGCAATTTAGGATGAAGAAAAGAAAACTTTCCTATATGGGTATAAAGGAGGAAAAAGATGGAATTCGGGTTCTACGGATATGATAAAGCGAACGCAGCTGCAAAAAGTGATGAATACCCCGGTATCAAAACACCTGCGGATCTATATGAGGCACTTATGAACATCTGGTGCAGGTATTCCTGCGCACCGAGAATGAGGGAAGAATGGAGTGAGGATAATCCGACCTTGGGGCAATGCTCCATAACGGCATTTCTTGCTCAGGATATTTTTGGCGGCAGGGTTATGGGGATTAGGCTTGAGGACGGCGGATGGCACTGCTTCAACGTTGTCGGAGACTGTGTATTTGACCTGACAAGCGAACAGTTTAAAGGTAAAGCTCTTGATTATAACGAATGCTGTGAACAGAGCAGGGAAGTGCATTTCTCGAAAGAAGAAAAAAGGCAGAGATATGAATACCTTAGAAAATGCTTAAAAGATCAATTAAGAAATAATTAAGGAATAGAGAAGAGACAGATTAAGACTTCCGTGAGAGTTTGTTGTATATTATGATCAACAAATGAAACACGGAAGTTTTTTTGAAGGGAGCAAAAAATGGATAAAGAAATCATATTGACAGCAAAAGATTTATGCAAAACATTTTCAAATGAATCGGTACAGCAGCATGTATTAAAGAATCTGAATCTGAATGTATATAAAGGGGATTTTACTGTGGTTATGGGAAACTCGGGATCCGGAAAGTCTACGCTTTTATATGCATTGTCAGGTATGGACAGACCTTCACTCGGAACCATTACCTATTATGTAAACGACAAGAACAGAATAGGGAAAGCTTCAAATACCGGCGGTATGGAAATCTCAAAATTCAGTAATGACAAACTTGCACTTTTCAGAAGAAATCATGCGGGATTTGTATTCCAGCAGAATTACCTGAATGATTCACTGAGTGCTCTGGATAATGTAATGATCAGCGGACTTTTAAAGAACAAAGACAGAAGGGCGTTAGCAAATAAAGCAAAGGATCTTTTGGGAAGAGTGGAGATCGGAGAGAAGGATTACAGGAAATTCCCTACACAGCTTTCGGGCGGACAGCAGCAGAGAGTGGCAGTGGTGAGGGGAGTGATAAACGATCCCGAGATTCTTTTCGCAGATGAGCCTACAGGAGCTCTTAATTCACAGAATACCTTAAATGTTTTGGATATATTAAGCAATCTGAATGCCAACGGACAGAGCATTGTGATGGTTACTCATACGGTTAAAGCGGCAGAACGTGGTAACCGCATAATCTATTTGGCTGACGGTGTGATATCCGACGAGTGTGACCTGGGACCCTTCATGGGAGACTACAAGGACGATAAAAATCCCAATCAGGAAAAGGCTATTGAGAGACATAAAAAATTAAAAGACTTCTTACAGGAGATGGGCTGGTAAATCAATCGGGACGGATCTCTGATTGAAAAAGAGAACTTTGGAAAGCATTGAAAAAAAGGAGCATAACATGTACAGAATATTCTTCATAGCAAAAAACAACATTAAACGCCAGAAGGGTGACATGATCACTTTCCTCATACTTACATGTCTATCGGCAATTCTGATATTTGACTGTCTCTCGGCACTTTTCGGGCTGGGAAAAGTTCTCGATGATAAATTCGGGGAAGTAAACGGAGCAGATATATATATGTGGGTACTTGATAATGATAAAGCTGTCTCATCCGCAGATAAAGCTTTTACGGAAAGCACCCATATCATTAAGTATGAGAAAACCCCGGCAATCAGATTGGAAGCCGAATACAGGAATGTAAAGAATGAAAAATATGAAAATTTTGACTTTATTTTCCATGCTTTTGATAACAAAACCGAGATAATGAATATAAAAATGCCCGATGTTACATTAGGCGAAAACGATATCGTTATTCCGTTCAATCTCAAAAACTCTTTTAATGTCGGTGATACATTTGAATTTAAGGTAAATGATAAAACCTTCAGATTTAATGTGGCAGGATTTTCGGAGGATCCCATCTTTTGTTCGACCATGAATATTTCTGTTCACAGCATGTTTATATCGAGTGCAAAAATGAAAGAATTTGCCGGCGCAGATAGCAGTTTTGAAACGGGCTTTGTTTATAACGGAATTACTGACAGGGAAGTGCTTGACCGAGAAAACCTTGACCTTACAGATGTTGAGAAAGAGGTTGCCGACAGTTTTAAGCTGGGTCTTGTTGAATGGGAAGAGAAAAATCCGGAAATAGTCAACAATCCTGAGAAGGCAAGCTTATACAATGCGCGGTATATGCTGATAAACTGGGATACAATGAGAAGCGGTGATCAGATCATACCTAAGATTGTAATGGCGGTTGTACTTCTGTTCGCACTTATGGTTCTCACCATTGCACTGATAATCATTTCCTTCAGTATCAAAAATTTCATAAGAAGGAACATGAAAAATACCGGTATACTTGAAGCCGGCGGATATACGGTAGGACAGCTTAAGACTGCTTTGGTAATGCAGATTACGATGGTAGCTTGTGTAGGTTCGTTTTTGGGTCTTGCAGTTGCTTTGGGAACATTTGATTATTTTGGAGATGTTTTGAGCTTTGTAATAGGACTCAGCTGGAATCAGCCCTTGAACTGGACAGTTGCCTTAATTACATTCTTTGGATTAACCCTTCTGGTATGTTTGGTAACACTTATAATCGGCAGACAGTACAACAGGATAACAGTGCTTGATGCGCTAAGAGGCGGTATCACAACACATAACTACAGGAAAAACCTGTTTTCATTTGAAAACACTCCCGCACCTGTACCGGTAGTTCTTTCCTTGAAGGATACTTTAGGTGGATTAAAGAAAAATATCATACTAAGCTTTATCATTTTTATGTTATCTGTTTTTACGATAGTAGGTTTTGGTCTGAATGAGAACTTCGGAAAAAATCCCGAAGGCATGATCAAAATGATGGGTTTTGAACTGGGCGACATGATAGTTTCCGGTGATAACGGGATAATAGAAGATATTAAGGCACTTCCTGAGGTTAAAAGCATATTCTGCGAGACAAGATACGATATGAACCTGAAATATAAAGGGATGACAAAGCAGTATAATGTTTATGTGCTTGATGATCCGGGACTTACCACCAATACAAATATCATAGAAGGCAGGCTGCCCGGAAACGATAACGAGATAATGGTTACCACCGCTATAGCAGAGGATCTTTCACTTAAGGTTGGTGATGTCATAGAGGTTGAAAATGCCGGCAAAAAGGGTGATTACTTATTGGTCGGCATCAATCAGAGAATGGAGCAGTACGGACGTACCTGTATCATGTCACTTGCAGCAGCCGAAAAACTTCTGACTGCAGAGCCTCATTTCTCAATATATGTAACCGCTAATGACGGGGAAACTTTTGAAAGCATAAAAGCAAAAACAGAAGAGATTGCAAAGAAAAAAGGTCTTACACTTCAATATACGGATTCACAAAAAACAATGGAAACCACAATAGTTTTACTCGTATCCACAATGAGGGCATTATGTGCCGTAATCTGTATAGTGACAACGTTGGTGGTTATATTTGTAGAATCTCTGGTAATCCGTGCCAAGATCAGCAGAGAATGGAGAGGCATGGGTATCAGTAAGGCCCTAGGGCAGACCAGCGGCGGCCTTATCGTTCAGAGCATGCTTTCAAATATGCCG
>JAEEVO010000142.1 GCA_016290905.1 Lachnospiraceae bacterium
ATTCAAATATTGACGAAGAGTTTAAGATAAAATATCTTGAAACACGTCTGACTTCTGATACATGTAAACTGGCTGAAGGCTGTGACGCAGTGTGCGTATTTGTAAATGATGATGTAAACTCGGAGGTTATCGACAAGCTGCAGGCTATGGGTGTGAAGCTGATAGCACTTAGATGTGCGGGCTACAACAATGTGGACATCGAACATGCATATGGGAAAATACATGTAGTCCGTGTACCTGCATATTCTCCGTATGCAGTGGCAGAGCATGCTATGGCATTGCTCCTTACATCTATACGTAGGATTCACAAGGCTTATATCCGCACAAAGGATTTTAATTTTAGTCTGAATGGTCTTACAGGATTTGACCTTCATGGAAAAACCGTTGGTGTTATCGGAACAGGTAAGATAGGAAGGATATTTATTGATATATGCCGAGGTTTCGGTATGCATATCATAGCTTACGATAAGTTCCCGGCAGCTGATTCCGGTATAGAGTATGTCTCTTTGGATGAGTTATGGGAAAAGAGCGACATCATATCACTGCATTGTCCTTTGACCGATGAAAACAGACATATGATAAATACCGATACGATGGATAAGATGAAAAAGGGCGTAGTGATCATCAATACTTCCAGAGGTGCATTGATTGATTCCGAAGCACTTGTAGAAGGCATAAAAGCACGTAAAATAGGTGCAGCGTGCCTTGATGTATATGAAGAAGAGTCAAACGTGTTCTTCCATGATTACTCAAATCATATCATAAATGACGATGTACTGGCAAGGCTCATATCCATGCCGAATGTTATCGTAACGTCCCATCAGGCATTCTTAACAAATGAAGCATTGAGCAATATAGCTGATACAACACTTAACAATGTCAGAGAGTTTTTTGAAAAAGACACATGCTCAAATGAAGTCTGCTATAAGTGCGCTAATATCGGCAATTGCAAACAGACTCATGAGAAGAAATGCTTCTGATACAGCTATTATGGTATCCTGAAATAGATTTTTGATTGACATAAGGGGTGCTGAAAGATATAATAGAATAGGTTTAGCCATATTTTTGATAAATGAAGGAGAAGTGCAGTATGAAAATCGGTTGTGTAAAAGAAATCAAGAACAATGAGTTTCGAGTAGGCTTGACACCTGATAATGTGCGAGCATACGTTGCAGCAGGGCATCATGTTTATATGGAGAAAGGCGCAGGAGTAGGTTCCGGGTTTGCAGACACTGAGTATGTTGAAGCAGGCGCATCTCTGATAGACAATGCTGCTGATGTATGGCATCTGTCAGATATGATGATAAAGGTAAAGGAGCCGCTTCCTGAGGAATATGATTTATTCCATGATGGTCTCATACTTTATACTTACCTTCATCTTGCTGCAGACAAGGAGCAGATGGATGCATTGCTTAATGGCAAGGTAAAGGCTGTTGCCTATGAGACTATTCAGGAAGACCGTTTTCTTCCATGCCTTGCACCTATGTCTCAGATAGCCGGACGTCTTTCCATTCAGGAAGGCGCTAAGTACCTGGAGAAGAAGTTTGGCGGTGAGGGTATTCTTTTAGCCGGTGTTCCCGGAACGCCTAAGGCAAATGTAGTAATCCTTGGCGGTGGTACCGTTGGTATGAATGCCTGCAAGATAGCGGTAGGTATGGGAGCAAATGTTACAATACTTGATGTTAACTTAAAGAGACTTGAAGAACTTGACAATATGTTCGGCGCTCATATCCAGACGCTTTATTCGTCAGATTCCAACATCGAAAAGGCCGTAAAGGATGCTGATCTTGTAATCGGATCCGTTCTTATTCCCGGCGGCTCAACACCGAAACTCTTCAAAAAACGTTATCTTCCCGAAATGAAGGAAGGCGCTGTATTTGTAGACGTTGCAATCGACCAGGGCGGCTGCGGTGAAAGCTCCAGAGTGACCACTCACGATGATCCCGTGTTCATTGAAGAGGGCGTCGTTCACTACTGCGTAGGCAATATGCCCGGCGCCGTTCCCAGAACGAGCACTATTGCCCTTACCAACGCTACGCTTAAATACGGTCTTGAGATCGCGAACAAGGGACTTGAAAAAGCCTGCGAAAACCATGCCGTCAAAGCGGGCGTCAACTGCTATCTCGGCAAACTGACCAATAAAAACGTCGCCGATGCGCACGGATATGATTATGTCAGCCTTGACAGTCTGATATCCGAAAACGCATGACCGGATAAAACGTCATTTTACGAAAACACCTGTTTATTATCCGACGATCCGTTCTATACCATAAGGGAGAAATAATATGAAAAAAATAATTCCTTTGCTGCTTGCATTCGTTCTTTTGCTGTCACTTTCAGCCTGCACCGTTACGTCCGGAACAGGCGGCTCGCTTCGCGTCGGTCAGAAAATCGAAGGTTTTGTTGTTAAAGAAACCAGAGATTTCCCTCTTGTCGGAGCGCAGATTTATTTTATGGAGCATGAAAAAACAGGCGCGGAACTTGTTTATATCGCCAATAACGATACAAACCGTGTCTTTAATCTTACGTTCTTCACAAGAGCCATAGACAATACCGGTCTTCCGCATGTCTTTGAGCACTCCACGCTTGACGGCAGCGAAAAATATCCGTCAAAATCACTTTTCTTCAACCTTTCATATCAGACTTACAACACTTATATGAACGCTATGACTGCGCCGCTTTATACAACATATCCCGTCGCAAGCCTTTCTGAAGAACAGCTTCTGAAATATGCCGATTATTATACCGACAGCTGCCTTCATCCTCTTATTCTTGAAGATGAAAGCATCTTCCGCGAAGAGGCATGGCGCTATCGTCTTGCCGATGCGGAAAGTGACCTCACAATAGAAGGAACGGTTTATTCTGAAATGCTAGGCGCCACAAGCATCAACAGCGAGGCATACCGCAACCTTCTCCGCACCGCATTTCCCGGCTCAACAATAGGCAACGTATCCGGGGGCGATCCTGCGTTCATACCCGATATGACATGGGAAAGCCTTCGCTCATATCATGATCTTTATTATCATCCTTCAAACTGCTGCGCTTTCCTTTACGGCGAGTTTGAGAATTACACGGCGTTCCTTAAAATCTTAAACGAAGCGTTCTCTCCGTATGAAAAGCGCGAATTCTCGTTTGAAGAAAATGATTATACTCCCATTACCGACGATGCCGTAAACACTTACAAATTCCCCTCCGTTTCAGGCACCGTTACGGAAAATGCAAGCATTATCTATTACGGTATCATGTGCCCCGGTCTTAAGGACGATCCGAACGAGGAAATGATATACAATACTCTTACCGACCTTCTTAATTCAGACGGATCGCCGCTTATGCAAAACCTCAAACGCGCCATTCCGCGCGGTTCGTTCGGCTCCTACATCGAAATTGACGGACCTGAGGATATGATCACGTTTGCAGCGGTAAACGTTAACGAAGATATTGCGGATACGTTTGTCGAAACCGTAAATTCATCCCTTGCAGAAATCGCAGAAACGGGCTTTTCCGCCGACCTTGTCGACGCCGTTATGAATTCCGTTGCTATGAGCGTAAGACTGACGGGTGAAAGCAGCGATATCGGCGTAGATCTTATCGATTCTTTCGTATCATACTACGCATCCCGAGGCATTGTTTTCGGCTATGCGGATTATGTTGACGCCATGGGTAAATTTGAGCAGTGGAACAGTGAAGGACTTTACGTCAAAGCAATTTCCGACCGCCTTCTTGATCCCGAAATCACGGTCCTCAGCATTACTGCTCCCGATCCAGG
Source organism: Lachnospiraceae bacterium (assembly GCA_016290905.1). Lineage (GTDB taxonomy): Bacteria > Bacillota > Clostridia > Lachnospirales > Lachnospiraceae > RUG11977. The sequence goes on from JAEEVO010000142.1 coordinate 3,767, forward strand.
CGCCCGTGAAAAGCTCGATGCCAAAGAAAAAGAGCGTCTTGCCGGCGTAAAGGCTGCAATGACGCCCGATGAGCTTCAGGCTATCATAGATACCACAAACAGCGAAGTTGCCGAAGATGACGCATCGTCTTATGTCAAAGCCCTTAAGGCTGTCACCGTTGCGTCGCTGCCGGAAGAGATCCGTGAATATGATGTTTCGG
>JAEEVO010000143.1 GCA_016290905.1 Lachnospiraceae bacterium
CAAGAGCGTGGAAACGTAAGAACGAAACAAGTACCACAGAGGACGGCTTTATTTCGGTGACGGAGCAGATGGAGCTTCCTTTTGACTAACATGTTGTCAACCAAGTATGTCAACCAACGAAAAAACTATCCTGTAAGTCGGTAACTTACTCAGAGTTTTTTTGGAAGGTTGACAGAGAAGGTTGACATTTTTTTATGAAACGGAGATGAGAATATGAGCCAAATTACAGTGTTAAATGAGATGACATATAAACCCAAAGCTATTCCTGCAGTAATTCCGTTGGTATATGATGCCCTTTTTAAGTTGGAATCAAAAGTGGCAGAAGCCAAAAAAGTCCAACCGAAGGCGGATACAAGGCTACCTATTTGTGATAAGTATCTTCTGACGATAGAAGAAGCAGCCGAGTACTTTGGAATCGGACAAAAGAGAATACGCAGGTTGATTTCGCTTGACCCGACAGCGCGATTTATTCTGACTGTTGGTAATCGTACACAGATAAAAAGAAAAGAATTTGAAAAATACATAGACGAAGCATCATGCGTCTGACTGACACTTGCGTCAGAAAAGATGCAATTTTATGGCAGAAGGACTCTGATTATGGTAAAATTATACCGTTGTATTGGAGTCCTTTTTTGATTTTGAAAGGAGCCCAATATGAGTGAAAAGAGAAAAGATAATAAAGGTCGTATCTTACGCAATGGCGAGCTACAGGAACGGAACGGACGATACAGATTTAAGTATATCGATACGTTCGGGGACCCCAAGTATGTTAGGTCATGGAGGCTTGATGTACATGATCCGATGCCTGCGGGGAAAAAGCCGGAGCCATCGCTCAGAGAATTGGAGAAGCGTATTGCGGCAGATATGATCGACCAGATCGTTCCGGAAGGAGGTAGATTAACAGTATCGGATCTCGTTGAAAAGTATGTATCGTTGAGAAACGGAGTCCGTCCAAGTACGGAAGCAGGATATAAAACTGTCATAAATCTTTTGAAAAAGGATCCGTTTGGCAGCCAGCGGATAGATAAAGTGAAGGTGTTGGATGCCCAGGAGTGGCTCGTTAAGCTTCAGAAGAACGGAAGAGGATACAGTTCGATTCATACAATCAGAGGTGTTCTTCGCCCGGCATTTCAGCTGGCTGTTGATAATGATTATGTAAGAAAAAATCCTTTTGCCTTCGATTTAGGGACGGTCATTTATAACGACAGTGTTACCAGAGAGGCTTTGTCACGTGATGATGAGAGGAAATTCCTTAAGTTTGTTAAGGAAGACAGCCATTTCTGCAAGTACTATGACGGAATCTATATTCTGTTTAACACTGGACTTCGTATATCAGAGTTTGTCGGGTTGACTCTTAAGGACATTGACTTTGAGAATATGAAGATCAACGTAGATCATCAGCTTCAGAGAAACAACGGTATTGGTTACAACATCAGAGACACCAAGACAGAATCAGGCGGAAGGCTGGTTCCGATGACAGAAGAAGTTGCGGAGTGCTTTAAGCGTATTATTCAGAACCGTAAGACTCCTAAAGTAGAGCCTATGGTTGATGGATATGTAGGGTTTCTTTTCTTGGACAAGGATGAGCACCCGATGGTGGCAATGCATTGGGAAAAATACTTTCAGCATATAGTTGAAAAGTATAACAATATTTATAAGATCCAGATGCCCAAGGTTACACCGCATGTTTGCAGACATACTTTTTGCAGCCGTATGGCGTCTGCAAGGATGAATCCTAAGTCACTTCAGTACATTATGGGACATTCAGACATCAGCGTGACGCTCAACACTTATACACATCTTGGCTTTGATGATGCCCTTGAGGAAATGACACGTATTTCTAAGGCAAAAGACACTAAGAACCATGAAGACGATACTGCAATTTTAAAGGATTTTTCAGAATACAAGGGAAAGGCATCTAACGAGTAATATGGCAAGAATACCCGAGGTGCAAGATTAATTGATTTGCACCTCAATTTGCACCTTTTGACGGAAAAGATATGCCAAAATATGCCGGGATATGCCAAGCTACGAAGTGCAGAAATGCTGATAATAACGAGGTTTTGAGACATGATACGAGTACTGTTTATTTGCTGGGGCAACATATGCCGTTCGCCCATGGCGGAATTTGTTCTGAAGGACATGGTAGAAAAAAGAGGGATCGCGGAGGACTTTCATATTGAGTCGGCGGCGACGAGTACGGAAGAGATAGGCAATCCCGTGTATCCGCCGGCCAGGCAAGAGCTTGCCAAGCACGGGATATCATGTAAGGGGAAGACTGCGAGGCAGCTTCGGCGTGATGACTATGATAAGTGGGACTATATCATAGGAATGGAGAAGCTGAACATGAGTTATATGCACCGCATTCTAGGTGGTGATCCGGAGAACAAGGTATGTCTTCTGATGGACTTTACGGGAAGGGCAGAGGATATCGATGACCCCTGGTATACCGGAGATTTCGGCGGAGTATACAGGCAGATAGAACGGGGCTGTGAGGCAATGCTTGAAAAACTGGGATATCAGGCATGAATCGGAGCCGAAGAATCACTTGCCCTAAACCTGTACCTGCCTTATAATGTTCTTCGGAGGGTTACGATGAAGAACAGTAAATACGAAGCTTTCAAAAAAAGAGTATCCGACATCATAGAAGTTGGTTATGTGGAGGATTTTGTCGGACGCGCATATGATGTTTTCAACCTGGGCGCGATCCTTGTAAACCTCGCGGCCAGCGTTCTTATGACCTATTCCTCTGTTAATTCAAAATACGGCGACCTCCTTGGCAAGTTGGAGGCCTTTACCGTTGCGTTCTTTGCGATAGATTATATTCTGAGACTGTGGACTTCTTCATATCTGTATCCCGGAAAGTCAAAGCCTGTAGCACTTGTAAAATATGCATTATCGTTTAACGGTCTTGTCGATATGCTTTCCTGCGTGCCTTATTATCTGCCGGTTTTCTTCCCCGGAGGAATGGCGGCCTTCAGGATATTCCGTGTGATGCGTATCTTCAGGATCTTTAGGATCAACGCATATTTCGATTCACTTAATGTCATCGGTGAAGTCCTTAAGAATAAATCAAAGCTTCTTATTTCTTCAGTATTTGTTATAGCGATGCTGATGCTTGCATCAAGCCTGTGCATGTACAGCCTGGAACATGAAGCGCAGCCCGAGATATTTGATAATGCATTGTCGGGATTGTGGTGGGCATCCGCTACGCTTATGACAGTCGGGTATGGCGACATGTATCCGATAACGGCGGCGGGGCGGACTTTCGGTATCATCATTACGATGCTCGGTGTGGGAATGGTGGCAATACCTACAGGTATCATTTCCGCAGGCTTCGTTGAAAGCTACACCAAGATCAACAAGCTCGTATTCAGGGAAGAAGAACGTCCCATCAATTTCGTGGCCGGTGTAGTGGCCGAAGACCATCCCTGGAAAGATAAGGCCGTAAAGGATATCGTATTTCCGCCGGAAACGGTGTTGGTACTGGTAATCAGGGATGAAGAAGAAACGGTTCCCAGAGGCGATACGGTTTTGAGGGCCGGGGATGTGCTGATCCTGGGAGCCAGACATTTTGATGAACAGAACAATATCAGACTTACGGAGATCAAGATAAAGGATGAGCATAACTGGGTGGGACTTCCCATCAAGAAACTGGATATTTCCAGGCAGTCCCTGATAGTTATGATAAAGCGCAAGGGTAAGATCATCGTTCCCGAAGGGGATACTGTGATAAGATCCGGCGATGATGTTATGATCTACTCAAAGGACAGTAAGGCCAGAGGATAGCTCACAGGACATTGCATACAGATCAAAAAAACCGACCCTTCAAGGGCCGGTTTTTCGTATTTTTTCTTTTTAACGAAATAAAAACAAAAAAATATTTCA
>JAEEVO010000144.1 GCA_016290905.1 Lachnospiraceae bacterium
ATCCAAATTGGCATCCCATTTTCCGCCTTCACCTATGGCAGCACCGGGGCCTATACCATCGCCATATGCATTGAAATATCTTATAGACCCTCCCGCGACATATACGTTTGATGAACCACTTATAGTAATCGTCGAACCGTTTGATCCTGACCCGCCACCGATTCCGGCTCCACATGCTCCGCCTATTGCAGTAACATTACCTCCACTTATGGTTACCTTTCCCGTTCCTCCATCTCCGCCACCGATTCCGGCTCCTTGCTCTACACCCGTTGCCGTAGTCGTGCCTCCTGTTATTGTTACCGTTCCCACTCCATCACTTCCGCCGCCGATTCCGGCTCCTCCTTGCCCTCCACTTGTCGCCGTAGTCGTGCCTCCTGTTATTATTACTGTTCCTGCTCCATCCGCTCCACCGCCGATTCCGGCCCCATCAAATCCGCCGGTTGCCTCAACCGTGCCTTTGTTTATGGTTACCATTCCACTTCCTCTATATCCGCCGCCGATTCCGGCTCCACCTAATCCCCCCGTCGCCTCAACCGCGCCTTTGTTTATGGTTACCGTTCCACTTCCGCCAGCTCCGCCACCGATTCCGGCTCCACCTAATTCCCCCGTCGCCTCAACCGCGCCTTTGTTTATGGTTACCGTTCCACTTCCGCCATTTCCGCCACCGATTCCGGCTCCACCACTTTCAGAGGTTGCAACTACCGTTCCTCCGCTTATGGTTACCGTTCCACTTCCGCCATCTCCGCCGCCAATTCCAGCTCCATAGATTCCGCCTGTTGCAGTTATCGCTCCGCCTTCTATCACTATATTATTGACCGATTGATTTTTCCCACCACCGATTCCGGCCCCATCAAATCCGCCGGTTGCTGCTAGTTTTCCTGCCGTACCGTCAGCATCTTTTATTACAAGAAGCTCTACATTTCCTTTTTGCAAGCCTGCACGATTTTCGCCGGCTTTTAATGTATTGTCACCGTCAAGCTCAATCTCTACTTTTCCGTCTCCTCCGGTAATCACCGCAAACCCATTAGTGACAGTACTGTTATCGATATGAAGATCTTTGAATCTGATGAGCGCACTTGCACCGTTTCCGCTTGTGATCTCAACATAATAAGCATTTCTGCCATTGTAACCGGTGATCTCAATCTCGGTTCCATCAACATCGTTGCCGTTTACTTTGTACTTAGTCTGACCATTTTCGAATGATGCCAAAACACTGATATTGCCTTGACTGATATCATATTGCTCCGCCGATGCCGCAAGCGGATAGCAAACAAACATCATTCCCGCTACGGCGAGACTACCCAAACGTTTAAAAAGTCTTTTCTTCATTCCCCTGTGCCTCCTGTATATTTTAATATGCCCTCAGATGGTCTGATAGCAACGAATAATTTAGCGTTGCATGATTGATATAGTCTTTCTATAATAGAACTATAATTCGTACCTTAAGGGTCAAGTCAATACTTTTTTTGAAAGAGGATTAAAATGAATCATAATACTTCATACGAGCAATGGGACAAAATAAATAAAGATGGGCCTAATACCCTGTATAAGATCGGAGAAATGACAAAGATCTGTGATGTGACCAGAAAAGCGCTCCTGGTATATGAAGAAGCAGGCATAATATCACCCATCGTCAAAAACAAACAAAGCGGATTCAGATATTACACTCTTGAGGATGTCAGGAAAATCAATATTCTGAAGACACTGCAGGGTCTGGGGTTATCACTCACAGAAATCAACGATTACTTTAATGACTCTTCAAAAATTGATATCTATATCAAAAGATTCGAAACTCTCCGCAACCAGCTTGACGACAGGATAAGTGAATTAAAGCAGCGTAAACAAAACAATAAGAAAAGTCCTGCATCTAAAATAGAATTTACAGTGTTGCCAAAACAGGTATTCTACGCCGGCAAAGCCCAAGGCGACAGCTTTTCCGAAATTGCCGATGAGTTCAGGCGCACATTCATTCAAGCCGTCAGCACAAATGAAAGTCATGTTAATAATACCGACAAGCCTTCCATTATGTCATTGCTTCTTGAAAGGAGTCTTGAGGGATACACTTTTTTAAATCTGGTGTCTATGGATGATGATTATGACGGACCAAGTCGATATGTTCTGGAAGAAACTGCTGCTGTGGGTTTGGCATTTCGCGGCCCATATGAAGAATTGCTGACACCCTTGAAACAATTAGAGGATTATATTAAAGAGAACCATATAACTGTAACGGGACCGCTTCGTCTTATCTGGCTGGAAGGGCCTACCGCACTCGGCAACCAGCCGGAAAGATTCCTAACCAAAATACTATATCCGATCAAGAAAGGTTAACCCGATTTTTTCTGATATGTTCATTGATATATCTGATATCCATCCGTACTCTGAAGGCATCTATTGCATATGCAAGAGCGAACACAATGCCCACATAGATAAAAGCCATCCAGAAGTTACTTGGATAGAACCACCCGGCGATAAACCCCATCAGCATTACAATTCCCGTGAAAACTATATATTTCGTGATGTAACTTACAATGATCGATAAAGTCAGAAACTCATCGAATAAGTAGTTCACAACCGTTATAATGAGTGCCAGTCCGAATAACAAAAGCACAAGCTCTATCTCCGCTGTTACACCCGACCAGATTATTGAGCAGACAAACACTGCAAGTATCATAAGCGCCGCAAGAATGCATGTCTCTTGTAATATCTTTTTTACAGGCATTTTAGAACCTCCTTTTTATATCGTGAAGATATTTTCGCGAAACTATAAGCTTCTCATCATTATCAAGCGTCGCTTCGAGGTGGCTGTTCTTTAGCTGCCTGATCTCGGCCAGATGCGATGTGTTCATAACACAGTTTCGCGAAATCCTCACAAGATCCGATTCTCTTGCGATCTCATCTATATCTGTCATCGATGCACTAAGCCTGTAAACATCCTTTTGTGTATAAAGAAAAAGTCTCCTGTCAACGTTCTCAATATAGTACACGTCCGAGATTGAGATCTTCATCTGTTTGCCATCTGCGACGGCATTAAAACTGACATCAAGACTCTTGATCTTACTCACAAGATTTTTTACAGGCTCCGTGTATTCCGGATATTCGATTGTCACTGTGAGAGGTTTACCCTCTACTTTTTTAGATACTATCAGCATTTTTTCTTTGTACCTTGCTGCCTAATAGTTTCAATAACTGCCGCAGTCTCCGCCTTAAACGCACGCGAACGGATCGCATATACAGTTATGCCCAAAAAGAACAGCATATTCGTGTATCTTATCAACATACTTATCTCTGTCGTATACGAAGACAATAACTGACTTCCGATCAGATTACTGAGCATATGTACCATGGCTCCTGCGAGAATGCTTCGCTTTGTCTTAACATAGACAAACGAGACAAAGACACTTAACAGCATAACGCTGGGAATAAACATTACCGCATGAAATACATTATCCCTTAGCAGATTGTACTGTGCCTGACCGGGGGTAAAATACCACGGAAGATGCCATATCGCCCATATAAATCCGAGTATCAAAGACCCCTTTATAAAGCCAAACTTTAAAAGCAGCCTGTCAAGAGCATAGCCTCTCCATCCGAACTCCTCGTTGAGCGGACCCGAGATAAGTGAAAGCAATAAAACGAGCAGTATGTTCAGAGGATTCGCAGCGATCGCTTTAATATAGTCCATCGTCGGCATGTCATATTCCAGAAGATATACGCCGACAAATATACTTACCGCAGATAATGCAGTGAATACCGCGATCGTAATTAAAGGCCATTTCCATCCGGCCTGTTTTAGGCTGAAACACCGTCTAAAATAGTCGGTCCGTTTGTCCTTAGGATATGTCAAGAAGACCATAAACAGGGCAACTACCGAAGTGGCACCCCC
>JAEEVO010000003.1 GCA_016290905.1 Lachnospiraceae bacterium
TTTTCTTCCTTCTGCTTGTTTTCGTACTCTATAAGAGAGTTTTCACCTTCGAGCAATTCGTTGGCTTCATTCGATTCTTCGTTGGCATGCCTGATGTCACTCTCATCCTCTATCCAGAAGGTATATCCTCCGCGGATCATCCTGCCTGAGAGCTTTCCGTCGGGTATGGGATATATGGGAGCTTCAAGTGACTTTGCCAGCACATCCGGTTCAAGCTTTATGCTGCCTGCCGACCGGTGTACGGGGATGAATTTCTTATCGGTGATCATTACCGTCATGGGCAAACTCGCAAAAAAGCCGGCGTAGTTTTCGTTATAAGGTATAAGCCTCTGCCTAATGGCGAACTCGAAAACGGCCAGCAATGTAAATATATGTATTTCAGGCAACTCATACGGCGGTGTGAATTCCACAACTTTTTTAAGGGTATGAAGCTGCGTAAGTATCAGCCAAAAGGCTAATATCCCGCCCAGATACAACAATTTTCTTTTTTGCCTGAGCCCAAATGTTTTTATGAGTAAGATAATACCTGCCAATATCGCCAGTACTATCCATGCGTATGTAATGTAAAAGGTTATACGGTAGGTGTATGTCCCTGATTTTCCTATAAAGTTGGTTAATCCAGGTTCCGGCACAAATACCAGATGATGCAGATCGTTTGTTATGATCAGACTCGAGAGAACGGCAGCCGGGATGAGAAAGAGACGCTCGTCAAACTTTGGTTTTGCCGCACCTCTTTTTATTCGGATGCAGACCATAAGAAACAGGGCAGGTATAAATGTCATGGGGATATAGTAGGCGTACCATGAAAGCCTCAGTCCCAAATCTTCTCCCGCTATGCGGTATTTATATGCGCGCAGTACCAGGTAGAATATCATGAGCAGTGCCACTATCACCATATAGTTTCTGGCTCGCGAAGGGAGAAGCCGGGTATGCACCGACTGTATCCAGAAGATAATGAGAATCGTGTATATCACGAGTTCCAGGCAAAAGAGCAGCGTAACGACTGCATAATGCGGATCGCCCAGTGCGCTTTCGTCATGTATCGTATGTTCTGCTATATGTAACAGCCCCGCAAGTACAAGGAGGCCGATAAATAGCAGCAGGTTTCTTTTTGAATTCTGCATGTGGTCCTCCTTTCATGAGGATATTATAACTGATATTTCTATGTATTACATCACTCTCAGGAACCATCTTTTAACTAACAACTATTGTATCATTTTAATATTTTCTGTATCTGATACAACTTCACGTAAATGCCGGGCCTCGGCTGCTACCTCCAAAGCCGGCATGGAAAGGCTTCCGGGATGTCTGTTAAATCTCAGAACCGTTATCGAAGTATGCCGAAGATGGCCTAAGACAGTACACAGGTGCGGGAACGGTATGTTAAGAACCCTGGATAAAAATGCTGTTGACGATCCTCCGTGACTAAACAAGACAAGGGTTCTTTTCCTGTCATCCTCGGTTTTACATCTATAATACAGTCCTTCTCTCTCATATCCTAAAGATGCGAGCCATTCGTCCGTTCCTTTTCTGACATTATCAATATCTATGGTCGCAGTATTGTCAGCGAACTCCGGAAACTCTCTCCAGTTCGTGTCCTGCAGGTTTATGCCTTTATTCATGAGTTCACCGGATACGGTCCAGGGATTACCGCTTTGGTATAAAGCATCTTCTCTGCCGTACCTTATTTCCCGCATAAAATCAAGAATGTGCACATCACCTATACCAGAGAGGCGTGCAAAAGGCTCCGCCGTCTGTCTGGCTCTGCCTAAAGGCGAAGAGTATATTTCTTCAATTCCCTCTTCCAAAAGACGTTTTGCTACTATTTCAGCCTGTTTTTTCCCTAAGTCCGTAAGACAGTCCTTCTCGTAATCCGGATCACCGTGTCGTACCAATAGCAGTCTCATTTTGCCTCCAATACATTAATAATTTTTTAGTTATCCATATTATTACAAATGATTGTACCATAACTATAATATTGTCGCAAGATAAAGAAGGTAAGATTCGTCAGAAATATCTTTTAAAATTGCCAAATGGAATATGGGCGAAATAATCGATGAATATTCAACACTGACAGATTCGGATTAATTCCGGGCGTTTCATTCGCAAGCAACGGCACCAAATCTATGATAAGTTAGAAGCCCCGGGCACCGGGGCTTCACGTTTATAGTGTCACAAATCTCTTCATGGCAAGTACCTTCTCGTCTCTTCTACGGATTTTCCACTATACCAATAAACATTGGTATCCCGTTTCCATAACTTATAATAAATATAAACGGCCGGTCAAGCACGAAGTCCACCTTTTCTTCGGGTGGCATGGAAGCACCGTCATATTCTTCAACCGTATATGCAGCGGCCTTTACGCCCTCTTCGTCTTCTATCACACGTACACCATGTTCTACTTTATTGATATATATATTCCCGTCAGAAACATCTTCGGCAGAATCGGAAACGGGTGAAAAATCTGCCTTTACCGCGTCAAACGCATCCGTGATACCGAGCTTCTGCAAATCTTCAATAAGATCCTGTTTTGATGAAATGTCAAACTTAGGGATTGACATATTTATGACTGCCTGCTTTGACTGACCGTATCCAAGTCCTTGATCAATAAACTGCATTACCTGTTCATCCTGCAGCAGATCATACACACTGACACCTTCATCAGGCAGTATATATGACATATATCCGTTATATCCACCAAATGCACCGTCAAACCATTTTACGATAGCGCCAAAGCTGTCACCCCAAAAGTATGCTCCCGAATCAGATCTATGCATGAAATCGCACTGAATATCACCACTTGATGCATGGAAAGTTTCGGATTTGGTATTCTCTTTTTTGAATTCGTCAACCCACTTTGCGCTAAAACATACCGTCGTTGCCAAGGCCATTACAACGTCTTGGTTTAACTCCAATCCCGAGACCTGTTCTTTCAGGATCCCGTCAGTCTGAGCGTTCATCCAGTTTCTGAACGCTTCCGAATACTCTTCAGAACCCATCTTCCCCGAAAAAGATGATGCATAATAGTTCCTTGCAAGACTATCCAAAGTCTCCTTCTTATAATCCATATCATCCCTAAGCCATATCGAGGAGGCAAGAATGCTTTTTATCTTATCGTCTGTATAAACACTGTTCCACAAGCCCTTTATTTGGATCCTTAAAGCCTCTATTGTTTCTATCCCCAGCAGATCAAGTATCTGCTTTCGGGTATTGCCTTCGGAAGTCTCCGCCATCATACCAAGAGCTATGTAGATATTTATGGGTGAATACACCCTGTTCTCATGATCATTCTCTTTCAGTAACTGCGCCATAGTCTTGAAATTAAAGCTTAAGATACTGCTTTTGCCGCCATCCTTATCATATCCTTCAATGTTTTTCTGTTCGGCAACCTGTTTAGCCCATTCCTGAGCAGCTTCCGAATATGCCCGGTTTTCGTCCCCGTCCCATATTTTATCACCGTTCAGGTCAAATTCATTATAATCAGGTTTTTTCAAGGTCGTCGGATATTCTGCGGCAGAAACTGTGTATGTCTCAAGGAAATCCGGTACCGATACCTCTTCTGCCACCTTCTCTTTCTCATTATTTTCAGTGTTTTCTCCGGTGATATCCGTAACTCCATTTTCGTTTTTATTATTTATATTTATAAACAATATGGTAATACCTGCAGTAAGCAGTAGTATTGCAGCAATGTATCCCAGTCTTCGCCACGCATTTCCGGCTTTTCCGTTACCTTTCCCGGCTGCTGTTTTCTCATTTGATCCGAGTTTTTTATTATCTTCACTTCTTTTTAAGAGATCCTCACTTATCCCCGAAAAGCTTTCCAACAAATCCTGTTCCTTCATAATGCCTCCATTCTTAAAGATATCCCTTTACTTCCAGGTATTTCTTCAACTTTTTTCTGGTTCTGTTCAAAGATACACTGACATTTCCGGGTGTCATATCATATTCTTCAGCAATGTCCTTAACCGACTCCATGAAAAAATACCTGCGGATAAGTATATCGCCGTCACGTTCCGAAAGCTCAGCCGCAAAATCATTAACCGCCCGACTCAGCTCTTTTGTTAAGAGTTCCGCTTCGATATTGCGTCCATCGCTGACACACTCCGACAGCTCTTCATAAATCAGATTTATTTCACTGCCCCCTCTTTTTTTCGCATTTTCCGCCTTTATTCTGTCCAAGGCTTTATTCCTGGTAAGCTTCGCCAGAAACAAATTGAAGAATTTGGGTCTGTTCGGAGGGATAGAATTCCACACCGAAAGAAGTGCATCATTTACACATTCCTCGGCATCCTCCTTATTCTCAAGCATTCTTTGAGCTATAGAATAGCAATATCCTCCATAACGCTTCTGCGTTTCTCCAATCGCCCTTTGATCACGGGCAAAGTACATATCGATTATATCAGCGTCTGTCATAAAAGCTCCTTGCAAGGTATCTCATTTATGTCTTATACCATATAAGACGAAATTTTTCAATTTATCTTACAGGTTCAAACCAAATTTTTAATAACTCATTATGTTAAATATCAACTCAGCTCGATTCCATGAGCTCAATAAAAAAATGTGACAAAAAGAACCGTCCCCATTGTCACATTAGATCAATTATGCTTTTCTCGCATTTCTCAAAGTACAGTATGTATAATTCCCTTCCCGGTAGGTATCAAATGTTCCGACCACACAGATTTCTCCACCTTCTTCCGGGTAATCTTCCGGGTAGGTATAATCGTCTGTCAGCTCAAATTCAATTCCCTGTGAGCAACAGGCCGTCGCGTCGGATATGATACATGCAAAGTAATACTTGTCAGTGCTTTCATCATGGTACAGGGCAAGCTGGCCTGCCATCTTTACCGTTTTCCCGATATATGTGTCCGGAGATACCATCATATGGTAAACCTCAGAATAAACCATGGTACTTGATAATGCTGTCAGATCTATATCTATTCCATCTGTAGAGCTAAATTTTTCATCCGAGATCTCAGGTTCAGGAGCATTTTCGTTAATACCGTTCTGCCTTACTGCACCTGCCTGTTCTTCCGGGTTCTCTTCCTGTTCATCCTTGCCATCTGCCTCAGCCATTCCCTGCTCCAATACATCATTTACACTCTTTGGTTTACCCGGCGTTTTATCATTAGCATTACCATTTTCTTTGCCGCCGCATGCCGTCAAAGCTATTATCATCAATATACATAGAATAAGACTCATGGATTTTTTCATTGTCATCTGCCTCCAATCCTTCCTGCCACATAACATACTGCAAATGCCGCCACATCTACGGCAACTATAGTGGAGCCTACCGGCGTGCCTGCAAGTATGGATATCAGTATACCTGCAAAAGCGCAAATGACTGACAGAACAGCCGAGCAGATTGTCACGCACTTAAAATTTTTAAAAATCCGCATAGCCGAAAGTGCCGGAAAGATGACCAGCGCAGATATCAGTAACGAACCCACAAGATTCATTGCGAGTACTATGATTACTGCTACGACCACTGCGATCAATAGGTTGTATCTCTCTGTTTTTGTACCGGTTGCCTTTGCAAAATTCTCATCAAAGGTTACCGCGAATATCTTGTTGTAGAACAGCACAAATATCACAACAACGGCTATCGAAAGAATTATACAGATCCATACCTCCTTCTGTGTCAGCGTCAAGATCGATGTTGATCCGAAAAGCGTCGAACACACATCTCCGGAAAGATTTGACGATGTGGAAAAGATATTCATGATCAGGTAGCCAAACGCCAGCGCAGCTACAGATATCATTGCTATAGCAGCATCTCCTTTGATCCTTGTATTATGCCCTGTCCGCAAAAGAAGGATTGCACTTATTATAGTAACCGGAAGCACCAGAAGCATCTCATTTGTCAGACTGCAGACGGCAGCAATAGCCATAACTCCAAAAGCCACATGCGACAAGCCGTCTCCAATGAATGAAAATCTTTTCAGTACAAGCGTCACTCCCAGGAGCGATGAACATAACGCGATCAAAACCCCTACGATAAGAGCATACCGCACAAAAGGATATTGCAGATACATCTCCAGTTTTTCGATCATTTTTATCACCATCCTTCTTCTACGTAAGATAATCTATTGTCATAAGGCCGTCACCGACAAGAATCTGCCGGTCTGCAGATTCTTTACGGTGACTAAAGCCATGATGATCCACTCCTATTTCAATGCATCTCTCAACACGGCCAGATTATTTTCCATGACTGAAAGATATGATGCGCCGTTTTTAACATCTTTTGCCGTTGTGGACTGCATGGAATCCATAGTAAGAATCTTCTGATCCTTTGTCTGAGTGTTCCGTGCGATCGTCTCGGCAATCCTGTGGTCTGTTCCTTCTATGGTCAGTATCGCATTCAGAGAAAGCTCATCCACCTTTCCCGAAAGGAAAGTAATTGTCTCAAAGCTTGCCTCTGTCTCAGCCGAACAGCCGACAAAAGCAGCGTAGTAATTAAGCCCATAATCATCCACCAAATAACGGAAGGGGAAACGGTCTCCAAAAAGAAGTGTATTCTTGGAGCCTTCCTTAACTGCGTTTTTGTATTCGGAATCAAGTGTTTCCAGCTTTTTCAAATAGGACGCAGTATTGGTCTTATATGTGTTTGCATTTGAGGGATCCGCAGACCGGATTGCTTCTGAAATCTTTTTTGTCAATACGGATGCATTGCGCAGAGACAGCCACACATGTTCATCGTATTCAACCTCACCGTCTTCATGCTCATGTTCATGTTCATGCTCGTCCTCATCATGTTCGTGATCTTCATGTTCGTGATCTTCATGTTCGTGATCTTCATGTTCGTGATCTTCATGTTCGTGATCTTCATGTTCGTGATCGTGTTCCTCCTGCATTCCTTCGACCACTTCCTCTTCTTTGACGGAATCACCCAGAACTTCAAGAAGATTGATAACAACCATGTTTTTATTTGTCGCTTCCTTAAGCGCGTCCTCCACCCACTCATCGGACTCTCCGCCAACATAAATAAACAGATCACATGTAGATATCTTCAGGATATCATCCACGGTAGGCTGATAACTGTGAAGGTCTACACCGCTATCCAGAAGCATTGTCACTTCTGCACCGCCGGGATTGTCACCCAATACATTCATCACCCAGTCATATTCGGGGAAAATGGTCGTTACGATCTGAAGTTTTTTGTTTCCGCCTGCAGTAGCATCGCTTTTGCCGCACGCCGAAAGACTGCCTGCCATCAAAATGGCGGCAATAATAATAGAAAGTATTTTTTTCATTAGAAACCTCCGTTATATATTTTTGAATACGAAAAAAAGCGCACTGATGCCCTGAAAAGAGCATAGTTCACCCATACGGAGATTGTTTCAATTATTTAAACGGATTTTTCTCGAAACCGGTGTTTCCTGCTTGAAAATGCAGACCGAAAGAGGAATTGAAATACAAAGCAAAAATATCGGGATGATAACGACTGTCTGCCCGATCGATCCGTTACCTATCTGCTTTAGTGTATTCTCACAAAGCCGGATACACGAACAGATGGAACAATCATCACCGCAGCAGTCATGCTCTGCCTCAGCAGCAATAAAAGTAACAGAAAACAGCACAATGACAAGCATCATTAAAGCCATGATGCCCGCAACAAACCTTTTTGGTTGTAAGCTTTTAAAACTGCTCATCGCCGTTTCCTCTCTACTATCGAAAGTGTTCTCAGGATTCGAATCCATCTTTACTTTATGTCGAATTTGAGAACGTTTCCCAATTATAGCGGATAAGAAAATATTTGTCAAGTGATTTGAGAACAGTTGGGCAAAAGTTGGGCTAAATAAAAAAGAGCTTCACCATTTAGCGAAACTCTTGTTTTTCTTATAATCGAGGTGACGTGATTCGAACACGCGACCTCTACGTCCCGAACGTAGCGCTCTACCAAGCTGAGCCACACCTCGAAAAAAAGCGAAGCTTTTTCCTCGTTAACCAAGTTTTTGGGGTTAGACTCGAAAAAAGCTTCGCTTTTTCCTCGTTAACCCGTGTGAAAACTTATCGGATAAGTTTTCACACGGGTTATATTATGCACCGAGAATGAGAAAAAGTCAAGTAAAAAATATTCAATTCACTTAATTTTTTACTATCATTCCGCAAAAATTTATGCTATAATGGGTAAGGTGATGTTTTTATGGGCGTCACCGGGGGAAATACTACTATTTCGGAGACTTAGACTTGTATGGCTTTACTTGAAAAGACTGTTCTTTTTGATAAATACAGGATCATTCAGCAGTTGGATCAAAACAACTTTATGACCGTTTATCTCGGAGAGCACCTTCAGACAAGTGAATATATTCTTATCCATATCATGAATCCTTATACGATCACGAAATCAGAGAGTGAACGTGCGAGATTCCTGAATGAGATGAAGATAATACGCAACTTTGAGCATCCCTCACTGTTGCGCGTTTATGATGCAGGCGAATATGATGATTCCATCTGCATCATTTTTGAATACTTCGACGGTATCTCCCTGCAGAAATACATTGAACAGAACAGGAATATAGATATCAAGGTCGCACTGAGTATAATTGAGCAGATAGCTACCGGGCTTCGCTATGCCCAAAGCTTCAATATCCTTCATAGGTCCCTCAAAACCTCGAGTGTACTCATTCTTGAGAAAGAGGGTAAGACGATTGTCAAACTAGTGGATTTCGGTATGGCTTATATAGTCGATTATAACAGCTTTGCAAATACCGATATCGACTACAGCTTCGGATTCCTTGCTCCAGAGACCACCGGTCTGCTGGAGCGTCCTGTCGATCAGCGTTCCGACCTTTACTCACTCGGTATAATAATGTACCATATGCTTACGGGATGCCTTCCTTTCCATTCCGATACCATGGACAACATGGTCTACAAGCATCTTGCGGTACGGGTTAAACCGCCCGAAGATATCAATCCCAACATCCCCACGGATGTTTCAAATATCATAACCAAGCTTATCAGCAAGGATCCCGACTTAAGGTATCTGACCACAAACGAGCTTATCAATGATATAGACCGTTATATTTCAAATGCGGAACTTGGCATACCCATTACAGACAATGACATATTGCACGGCTTTAACCGTAAGGCCAGGATTTACAGCAGGCACAGAGAGCTTTCGCAGCTTATGGAGACCTGTGAGGATTCTTTTGAAAACTCCGGGCATTTTATTTTCGTACACGGAGGACTGGGCAGCGGCAAGTCCGATCTTATGAACAACCTCTATACGAGATTGACGGAACACGGCACTACCTGTCTTAGGAGCTCTTTTAAGTCCCAGTTCAGGATGACTCCTTATTCCGCCTTCCAGCAGCTGCTCAATGAATTCGCAAGTATTTACGGAACTTATGAACGTAAGCTTCAGATTACCGAAAAAAACAGGCTTTCACAGCTTATAGGCGGACTTACAAGTACGGTTACGAGGATCAGTCCTATTATGAATTCCGTCTTGACTGAATCCATCGCATTACCGCCGCTTGATGACTATAAAGAGCAGCAACGCACCTTCATGCTGCTTTCTACCTTCATGCTTTCTCTCTTAAAAGAGGAAAAGCCTTACTGTATCATTTTTGACGACATGCAGTATGCCGACCCGTCCTCTCTTTCGCTGATCTGCGAGATGGCCGAGCGTGTTTCCCAGCATAAGGTCAGCATAGTCGCAACCATACGTGACATTGAGTCAACAGAAGAGAACCCTCTTTTGGCATCGGTTATCTCAAGGCTTAAAAACTGTACGGGATTTTACGATCTGCCTCTCAATCCTTTCAACGAGACCCGTATGTGCGAATATCTTTCCGATATTCTGGGTCTTCCCCGTCACGAATGTAACGTACTTACGACTTACATGATAGAGAAAACCGACGGTAATCCTTATTTTACCATCAATGTCCTGCGTTCAATGCTTGAGGACGGCGTCATAACCGTCACCAACAGGACTCTTGAGCACGATTGGGATAAGCTTCGTTCCGTCAACTCCGAGCATGAGGTCATGAGCATAATCAGGCGCAAGATGTCGCTTCTCGACGAGGATGCAGTCACCCTGCTGGAGATTGCTGCCGTAATCGGTTACGAGTTTTCTCTTGATCTGCTTTCTTATATTACCGATATCAAGCTGAACGATCTTCTTCCGTTCATAGATCATGCGGTTTCGATGCAGTTCATCAACTACGCTTCCGCAAGGAAGACCCTTGTTTCATTTGCCCATAAGCAGATACACGAGTTCTTCCTGTCAAGGATAACTCCCGACCGCGAAAAAGAACTGCATTACTGGATTGCAAAGGGTATAGAGGCCAAATACGCAGGTGAGACCACACCTCACCTCTACCGTCTTGTTTATCATTTCCTTATGGCGGATGACGACAAGAGCTTAAAAAACTATTGTCTTGACGCCGCTCATCTTGCAGAGTCTTCAAATGCAAATGAAGAGGCTATCAGTTATTATAAAAAATCACTTGAACTTATGGGAAACAGGACCGCAGCCAATCTTCAGCCCTGGATTGCGATAAAGAAGTCACTGATACATCTTAACCTGATCACCGGACATTTTTATGACGCCCTTCTGACAGCAAATGAACTGCTTCCTCTTATGGAGGATAATCTGGAAAAGGCCCGGCTTTACAAGAGCATAGGCATTGGTCATCTTCGTCAGGGTAATTTCAGGGATTGTATCACAAACCTTATGATGGCCTTAAAAGCGCTTGAGTTTAAGTTCCCATCTTCCGACACCGAGATGTCACTTATGCTGCATTCCCTGAAAACCGGGGTCATGTTCTCAAACGGTTCGGATATCACAAAAAACAAATCCTCTGCCTCGGGTTCCACCAGAAGGGATACCGACATCAGCGAACAGGATAAGGTAATCGTTTCCGTTCTTGAAACCCTTATATGGGTTTATGCATATACAAACAAGATCGGGTTTAATTATACTCTGTTAAGGCTTTATTCGTACGCCATAAAGAAATTCGGAAATTCCCCGGAGCTTGGTTTCGGTGCTTCCGCGCTTGTTGTTTATTTCGGACTAAATAACGAGAAGAAAAAGGCAAAGCTTGCACAGTCTCTGACTCTCAATTTAAGGAAATCGATAGGCGACAGGTTCGGATATGCGAGAAGCCTTTTTGTAAGCGGTATTTTCTCGATCCTTGAAAGTCAGCACGCAAGAGCCGTTAAGTACTTAAAAGAGGCTCTTGATGTTTTCACCGAGATAGGCGATATGTGGGAGATAAACAATATTTATACCTACTTAAGCTACGCCCATTTCATGTCGGGACATTTTGATGAAGGCCGGGAAACCTGTGAGAGCGGTATCATGCTTTCGCAGAAGCTTAACGACAGGTTCAATCTCCTGATAGTTTCCTCTATCATGATAGGCTGCCTGGCAAGAAAAGGCAATTTCAGCCTTGCAGAAGCTGCTGCCGATTCCGCCTCTCAATTGAACAATGAGCTTCAGATACCTTATGCACAGTGCTTTTATCGGTTAATGATGGGTATTTTAAGGCTCGAACAAGGGAAATTTGAAGACGCAGAGAAACATCTGAACATAGCCCAGAATTTCATTGATACTGTACGTTTTGTCGAAACCGCCCTGATGATCGTTACCCCGCATCTTGCCATAGCAAAGATCAGTGTGTTCCAGGGAGAGCGAAACAGTCTTCTTCAGGAACTGCGTACCAAGCAGGAATCGTTTTTGCGCACTCTCTGCTCACAGGCCGTCAATGATTCCAAAGCATATCCATGTTTCCTGATACCTGCTTATCGTGCCGTGGCAAAATACGCCATAATGATAAACAAGCCCAAAAAAGCCGATGAATATTATAAAGAGGGTATACTTCTATCTTCCGAGACACAAAATACCTTTGACAGCGCCAAGATTCATCTGGATTACGGTCTTTTCCTGTTGGATCAGCATCGTAACGAAGAGTCACGTTATAATATTTTCGACGCATATATGAATTTCTCAAGTTCGAACGCTTCTGTATATATAAAGAAATGTGAGGAGATCATAACTACCCGATATGCGGATAACTTCATCTCCAATACACTGATGGCGGATATTTCCTCCAAGCAGAACAGGATGAATGTAGACCGTAAGGTTAATACTCTCCTCAGAATGGGTGAACGACTTACCTCGACTCTTGAGATTGAAGAGCTGCAGAATAAAGTCCTGCAGGACGCCGTAGAACTGGCCGGTGCGGAACGTGGTATTCTTTTCCTCTATCCCGAATCCGGCGAAAAGAAGCTTTACGTTGCTTCCATATTTAACACTGGTAATTTCGACAGCTATGCATATGACTGGATCCTGGAGGATGTTGAGCTTACCAAGCAGCCTGTTGTAATAAACGATGTACAGTCAGACGAGTTCAGAAAGAACTATTCTCAAATGGTCAGATACGGAATCAAATCCGTTATGGCCATGCCCATGTTTGTGCGCGGAAAGCTTTACGGAGTCATATATCTTGATTCCCGTCTGGTGAGAGGTATATTCAGCAACGAATACCTAGAAACGATCGGTTTCATAGCAAATCAGAGCGGAGCTCCCATCGAGAACGCCCGTCTCTACCACAGGGCTATAACCGATGGCCTTACTCAGTTATATGGTCGTTCCTATCTTGACAACCTGATCATAGACAAAACCTCGGATGGCGGGAAAGCCAAGCTTTCGGCTCTTATGCTCGATGTGGATTTCTTCAAGAAGTGTAACGATACCTACGGTCATCCGTTCGGAGACGAGGTTTTAAAACAGGTTGCAAGTATAATGAAGAAGATTACCGGAAACAAGGGAACAGCCTGTCGATACGGCGGCGAAGAATTTGTTATCCTCCTTGATACCAATAATGCGGAATTTGCCATCTCTATAGCCGAAAAGATCAGACAGTCCATAGAAACTACCGCCGTTCCGTTTAACGAGGGCAGCAAGGTTACTCTCGTTTCAATAACTGTCAGCATCGGAGTTTCCATATGGGATCCGAAAATGGAGCGTGTCGAGCTGATAGAGCATGCGGATAAGGCTTTGTACTCTGCGAAAAACAACGGCAGAAATCAGGTTAAACTCTGGAGTAAAGAATTAGGTTAAATCACAAACAGGACCGGGATTAAAAACCGGTCCTGTTTTAATTTTTATGCTTTTGCGGCATTGCATTCGTTAATTCTCTGGGCGGCCTGTTCCTTCATCGTCGAATTGGGAACTACCTCAGTAACTTTTTTAAACCTGTCTATGGCTTCTTCATATTTTCCAAGCTCCTGATAGCTCCTTCCCAGATAATAAAATGTCTTATCGCTTGAAGGATTCATCTCTGATGCAGCCGTAAGCCATGATACGGCATCCTCATAGAGTCCGTTTTCAAACAGGTTCTTTCCCTTGTTGTAAACCTTTTCAGATGCCAGCGGATATATCTCGGAACGCATGCTTTTCAAGATGTTCGATGCATATTCCTGTGCGATTTCTTTTGCGTCAATCTTCCACAGCTTATATGCAAGATTGATAAGCTCGTCATCAGTATAGCTGCGGCTTGTCACATCTCTGTATATATTCCATGCCTCAAAGAAATTAGCATAGCTCTCACTGTTTACATTTACGGCGACGCTGCTGCTGTCACCGCCAAGCATGCCTTCAAGCTTTGCTATCTCACGTTCCTGATTCGTAACCGTTTTCTGGAGCTGTGATATCGTTGCCGACTTTGAAGCAAGCTCCGCGCTGTAATCGGTCTGGTTGCTCTCATATTCCTGCTTTACGTTCTTTTTTACCGTAGGAATGATCAGCCACTGAGCACATATTATTCCAAGGATTACACCAAGTATCAGGTTTACAAACGGAAGGATGCTCGGACGATCTTCCTTGTATGAAAATTTCGCCTCTAAAGAAGCCTCCTTCTCTTTTTGAGCGATTTCCGCAACCTCTGCTTCGGTACCGCCCTGGCCCTTAACGATACTGCCGGTAATATCAGCCCTGTATTTTAACAATGCGGTATTTCCGACATCTATCTTCAATCCGGTATTTATAAGCCTGTAGGCCTTTACAAGCTCTCCGTTTTCGATATAGATAAGTGCCAAAAGCTGGTATGCTTTGATAAGCTTTCCGTTTATCCCCAGAGCTTTTTTCAGCTGTATGATGGCAAGATCAAAATTATGCTGTCTTGCCTCACTCAGTGCAAGATTGTATTTCTTGATCGCACTGTTCATTGAATCAAGCTCCTGAGTGTCCCTTTGTACCTTTTCCAGGAAATAATCAGCCTCGTTATCCTCCGGCATCAGATGTCTGCTGACCAGCCAGCACGAAAGAGCATTTACTATATCTCCTATCTCATAAAAAATCAATCCGAGAAGATTTCTTGCGTCGCTATTGTATTTGTTCAGTTCCAGGCTTTTTTCAAGTACCGGTATTGCTGCTGAGAAATTCCTGACCTGGGCCATCCTCAGCCCCCTGTTATAGAAGGCATTTGAACGTCCTATCAGCCTGCTTACCGGTTCCAGGTCAAAACCGCACCTTTCACATTTGCGCCTGCTTGAAACCTCGTCGTTTCCACAGTATGGACATATCATTATTTTCACCTGCGAAAGCCGTATACATCCACGGCTTCTATCAACCATTATTTCTGACTCTGAAACATCCTGCTGCTATCAGTAGTTGTCATAGCTGTTATTCATGTCACTGCGCAGATCCCTGAATTTCCTCTCCAGCTGATAGCTCTGCATTTCCTGCATACTCTTAGCCAGATTGGTAACTATGTCCGTTATGTCCCTGAGCTTCTCTTCCGATATATTATCCTCAACTCTGTCTAAATCCATTGACGGCTGGAATTTTAATACTTCTTCATCAAAATCTATCATGGATCAATCCTCATTAATAAGCTTTACCCCAGTAAACAAGTGTCTTAGCGGGCTTTCCGCAGCATACACATACATCTGAGATTTTTTCCTGCTCAAAAGGCATGCACCTTGATGTAGCTGTGGTATCTTCCTTGATCTTGTTCTCACAAGCCTCATCCATACACCACATAGCCTTTACGAAACCGGGCTTGTTATTGATCGTGTCAACAAATTCCTCATATGTGGTTGCGGAATATGTATGTGTGTCACGATGCTTTCTGGCCATCTCAAGCATGTTCTTCTGGATGTCATCAAGGATTTCGGGTAACTTAGCTTCGATATCCGAAAGTGCTACCGTGATCTTTTCTCCCGTATCCCTGCGTACAACTATGCAGGTACCTGCCTCGATGTCCTTAGGACCTATCTCGATACGGGTAGGGAAGCCTCTCATTTCCTGCTCGGAGAACTTAAATCCGGGACGCTTGTCGGTATCATCCACCTTTACGCGGATGCCCTTAGCCTTAAGGGCTGAAGCAAGCTCATTAGCCTTATCAAGTACGCCGGGCTTGTTCTGCATGATAGGTATGATAACTGTCTGGACAGGCGCTACCTTGGGAGGAAGCTTAAGCCCACTATCATCTCCGTGTACCATGATAACAGCTCCTATAAGACGGGTTGTCATGCCCCATGATGTCTGGTAAACGTACGAAAGCTTATTATCCTTGTCTGTATACTGGATGTTAAACGCCCTTGCAAATCCATCACCGAAGTTATGGCTGGTACCTGACTGAAGAGCCTTGCCATCATGCATAAGAGCCTCTATGGTATATGTAGCTTCCGCTCCCGCAAATTTCTCCTTGTCGGTCTTTCTGCCCTTTACCATGGGGATAGCCAATACTTCCTCACAGAACTGCGCATAGAGGTTCAGCATCTGCTTTGTTCTTTCCTCTGCCTCTTCTGCTGTGGCATGAGCGGTATGTCCTTCCTGCCATAAGAATTCTCTTGAACGAAGGAAAGGACGTGTGGTCTTCTCCCAGCGTACTACGCTGCACCACTGATTATAAACCTTTGGAAGATCCCTGTAGGAATGTACAATATTGGCATAAAGATCACAGAAAAGGGTCTCCGATGTAGGACGCACAACCAGTCTCTCCTGCAAGGGCTCAAGACCGCCCTGTGTTACCCATGCTACCTCGGGTGCGAAGCCTTCTACATGATCCTTTTCCTTTTCAAGCAGCGACTCCGGGATGAACATAGGCATATATACGTTCTCTACACCGGTTTCCTTGAATCTCTCGTCAAGCTGCTTCTGGATCAGCTCCCATATAGCATATCCTGCGGGTTTGATGACCAGACATCCCTTTACGCTTGAATAATCAACAAGCTCTGCCTTAAGTACTATATCAGTATACCACTGTGCGAAATCTTCCTGCATGGAAGTGATCGCTTCTACCATTTTCTTATCTTCTGCCATTTCTTTGTTCTCTCTTTTCTATTTTCTATCGAACTATTTATAGTCTTTGCCATTCTGAACATATGACTTGACTGCTTTAGCAGTCGAGTCTCCGGCAAAAAAATCTTATTTTAAATCATATATCCCTTTAAAAGCTCTGCCTTGTCTGTCTTTTCCCAAGGAAGGTCAAGATCGTTTCTTCCGAAGTGACCGTAGCTTGCGGTCTGCTTATAGATAGGTCGTCTTAAATCGAGCATCTTTATGATACCTGCGGGTCTGAGATCGAAGTTTTCCCTTATAATCTCAAGAAGCCTTGAATCCGAAAGCTTTCCTGTTCCGAAAGTGTCGATATTTATCGAAGTGGGACGTGCCACACCGATAGCATACGAAAGCTGTATCTGGCATTTTTCCGCAAGACCTGCTGCCACGATGTTCTTTGCCACATAACGTGCTGCATAGCATGCGGAACGGTCAACCTTTGTGGGATCCTTTCCAGAAAATGCTCCGCCGCCGTGAGGTGCGGAACCACCGTAGGTGTCAACGATTATCTTTCTTCCCGTAAGTCCGCTGTCTCCGGAAGGTCCTCCGATAACAAAACGTCCCGTAGGATTTATATATATCTTTGTATCAGCGTCGATCATTTCTGCGGGTATTACGGCATCAATGACATATTTCCTGATATCTTCATGTATCTTTTCCTGTGTCACATCGGGATCGTGCTGGGTAGATACTACTATTGCCTCTAACCTAAAAGGCTTGCCGTCCTCCCCGTATTCAACGGTAACCTGAGATTTCCCGTCAGGACGGAGGTATGATAAAGTGCCGTTCTTTCTTACCTCAGCAAGTTTCTTTGTCAGCTTGTGAGCCATCGAAATAGCATAAGGCATGAGTTCGGGAGTTTCATTCGATGCATAACCGAACATCATTCCCTGATCTCCCGCACCTACATTATCGGGATCTGCTTCCTCATAGCTTTCATTTATCTTTTCTTCTTCCTCGACAGTCTTTCCAAAGCTGTCCTTGGTTTCCAGTGCTTTATTAACGCCCATGGCTATATCCTTTGATTGTTCGTCAAGAGCTACGATCACACCGCAGGTATCGGCGTCAAATCCGTACTTTGCCCTGGAATATCCGATATCCCTGACAGTGTTTCTGACTATCTTCTGTATATCCACATAGCCGTTTGTTGTAACCTCTCCCATAACAAGGACAAGTCCCGTGGTACAACAGGTTTCACATGCCACACGGCTGAACGGATCCTGTTCCAGGAGTGCATCAAGTATCGCATCGCTGATCTGGTCGCAGACTTTGTCAGGATGTCCTTCCGTTACCGACTCAGAAGTAAATAAATATTTCTCCATACTTTTCCTTTCGCTTTAAACGATTTTCCTTTCTGTAATCTTTACTCTATTTACGCACTTATGCCCTGCAGAAATATTACAAGCTTTCTGCAGGGCTGTTTAAAGATGCTTTTAAAATACTTTTACTTATTTCAGCCAATCTTGATCTTAATGACAGGCCTTATACCAAGACGGTTAGTCTTGTCCGATCCACCGTTCATGATACTTCCGCTTCCGTCAACATACGGAACCTTGCTTCCGCCGGACGTGTTCTTCAGCCACCACATTCCTACGGCATAGGTATCATAAGTATTCTTACCGAAGTTCTTTCTCATTGAAGCATAGTCGGTAACTCCGGTCTTAAGGTTCAGCTTCTTAGATGACGAAGCTTCTGACGAAGAAAGAAGTGTTATATCTCCGGACAGGATACTTCTTTCATTGCTGTTCAGCGCACTGCTCCTAAAGCTTGAAGACAGCCAGCTGATCAGATCATCATATTCATAGAAATCTATTACAGAGTCGGATATAAGCGTAAGCTCCGTCTTGGAAGAAGCAATCACCCTCCACTTAATAGGTGCAAATCTGTAATACAGGGTTGCTGTCTTTGTAGAGGACTGCAGATAGTCTACTTTCATATACTTGCTGCTGCCGTACTCTGTAACGCCCTTATTGTTGTAGGTCTGATTTGCAAGATTCTTTATCGTACTGTCGGTTGTAACCAGTGTTGACGGATATCCTCCGAAGTATACATACTCAACCTTCGAAGCCGTTAAACCGTAGAACTCTGTACTCTTTGAAAGGTTATAGTTCTTTAACGTACCGTCGCTCAGTTCAAATCCTATGATATTTGAATAATATGAGGATTTACTTAATACCGGTGTAGGTGTCAGCTCGGGCGTCGGCGTTGCGGTAGGCTTCGGTGTTGCTGTAGGCTTAGGCGTTGCTGTGGGCTTAGGCGTTGCTGTGGGCTTAGGCGTCGGCGTAGGAGTAGGTGTTGCCGTAGGCGCAGGCGTCGGCGTAGGGGTAGGTGTCGGCCTGGGCGTCGGACTCGGTGTAGGTGTTGCGGAAACTTCCGGAGTAGGCGTCGGTGTTACAGAAGGCTCCGGTGTAGGTGTTTCCGTAGGAGTCTCTGTAGGCACTTCTGTAGGAGTTACCTCTGTAGGTGCCGGTGTCTCTGTCAGATTTGGATCCTCTGTAGGTGCCGGTGTTTCCGTCAAGTTAGGATCCTCAGTAGGTGCCGGTGTTTCCGTTAGGTTAGGATCTTCCGTAGGTGCCGGTGTTTCCGTCAGGTCGGGATCCTCCGTAGGTGCCGGTGTCTCTGTCAGCTCAGGCGTTAACGTGGGCTCAGGCGTTAATGTAGGCTCAACCGTTGTAGGCTGTACCTCATTTGTTATATCGGGAGTAACGGTAACTCCGCCTTCAGTAGGTACTGCTGTGGCAATGTTGTCAGCCGTCTTCTGCTCCGTATTCTGTGCCTTGGAAGAGTCATCCGCTCCTGTAGGTTTCTTCGGCTTCGTCTTTGTCAGCGATATTATCAGGATCACAACTGCGATTGCAAGCACTGCTACAAGTGCAGAGATTATGATCACAGGTTTCTTCTTATATCTCCTGATAGCAGAATTCAACGATTCCGCATTCTGATATCTGTTCTTGGGGTCTTTCTCCATACATCTGTTTATTATAGCAGCAAATGAAGAACTAACCTTGACTCCCAATTTATTTAATGCGGTAACCTCTTCTTTTGAGGATTCCGGTCTCTTTCCTGTGAGCGCAAAATAGAATGTAGCGCCAAAATTGTAAATGTCGGAACGTTCATCAACACTTGCGAATGCACGCGAAGCTGCCTCACAAGTAGTACCTTCCTGGGAAGTATAAATACCGTCGGCTCCGATTGCTATCGTTTTGGCAAACTTCTCATCATAGCTTGTCGAAGAGTAAACATTTGCCGATCTGAACTCATACTGCTCAGGAGGTGCGTATCCCTCTGAATATCCGATAACATGTGCCCCGTATTGATCGTATTTCTCCGGGTTATAGTCTGTAAGAACCACCGATTTATCCTGCTTTACGATAATATTGGAGGGCTTTATGTCGGCATGAATGACCCTGGGTTCAAAGCTGTGCAGATAATCCATGGCACTGCTTATCTGTTCTGCCCAGTCGGCTATCTGTTTCTCGGTAAAACGTTCTCCGTTACTTATAAGCTGGTATAACGAGGTACCTTCTATATACTCCATTACGGAATAGATATTTCCATCCTGCTGTATATAATCGATAACCTGTGGCAGATTCGGGTGCTTAACCCTCTTCATCTTCTCTATCGTTTCGGAAATGTTCGCAAGATTCTCTATCTGTGAATGAATCTTCTTTATTACTACAGGCTTGCCTTCTGACTTACAGAATGCTTTATATGCCATTCCGTCATTTCCGCCCATTCCGGTTACATCAGTATAATTATCGCCGAACATAACCGCAGTATTTACGTAAGTATTGTTAGAAACAGCGGATTCAGGCTCTACGACCTGCTTTCTCGGACGATTACCAAAAAGCTGCTGAACTTCTTCCTGTTCGGAAGGCATCTCCGGTTCGGGTTCTGTATATGCTGCAGGCTCGTTTTCCTCATATTCAGGTATTTCAGGCTCTGTATATGTAATTTCCTCTGTTTCTTGATACTCAGGTGCCTCGGGCTCCGGATAGGTTTCTGCTTCAGGCTCAGGCTCTGCATATGCTGCAGGCTCAGGCTCTGCGTAGGCTACCGGCTCGGGCTCTGCATATGTTACTGCCTCTGCTTCAGGTTCTGCATAGGCTACAGGCTCAGGCTCTGCATATGCAACTGCCTCAGCTACGGGTTCTGCATACACAGGTTCTGCTGCTCCTGCTTCATCATATATCGGTTCCGAATTAACAAAATCTTCAAATGTCGGTGTTGCTTCAGCTTCCTCAACGTTTTCAACAAACGAAGCTCCACAGCCGATGCACTGCAAAGCATCATCCTGATTACGTTTTCCACACATGCGACAAAATTTCATTAGAAATAAGCCCCTTTCGTTTTTGAATTATACTCCCCCATACCTGAACATTATCTGTTCAAAGTAAATCTCGAAATAATATCTCCCAAAGCCTTAGCATTGCCCTTGTTGTTATCAACCGATCCTGCCATATCATCGGCTATGCGGCTTGTCTGCTCATTCTTATCAACGATATCATCAATGCCGGCACTGTTCTGTTCCGAAAGCATCCTGATATCATCCATCTGGGATACAAGCTGGTTGACATATTTCTTAAATTCGGTAACGTTGTTGCTTACTTCCTTGATATTATCAATCAGTTCTGCAGTAATATGGTTGTTATTCTGAGTTTCTTTATTGAACTCTTCAAATTTTGTCATTATATCATTTTCAAGGTACTTATTAAGTTCATCAAAACACTTGACGGTCTCGTCAACACTTTCATTGGTAAGCCTTGTGATATCCTGGATTTTCTGAGCTGCTGAAGAGGTATTGGATGCCAGTGTACCGATCTCGGTAGCAACTACCGCAAAGCCCTTGCCCTGTTCTCCCGCACGTGCAGCCTCGATGGAAGCATTAAGTGATAACAGCTTGGTCTGTGTTGCGATTGAAAGGATATCATTAACAAATGTGTTGATCTTGCTCAATGTACGAAGCTTAACCGTAACATCTGCAACAGCTTTTTTGTTCTCCTCGATGTTCCTTTCGGAATCAACAAGTGCCTGTGCGGATTTCTTCTCCATTGTTTCGGCGGTAGCAAGAATGGTCTCGCTGTGCTCCGTTCCTTCCTTAAGAGAAGTTGAAACCTTTTCAACAATATCGTTCATTACCTTTATGTTGTTGTTTACCTTGTCAACTATCGAACCGGTAGAAGTCAGACTTGAAGCAAGTTCCTCTGTGGTAGCGGTGTTATCGGAAACAAATCCGACAAGGTTTTTGGAGTTGTTCTCCATATTACCTGCCGACGCATCAAGGCTGTCGGAACAGTCCTTAAGCGTATCTACGATATTGCTCAGAGACTCTCTCAATATCTCTATCTCATGTGAGATAACACCCACTTCGTTCTTATCGTTTGACCTTCTTATAACTTCCTCATTCTTTTCAAGATTGAGCTGTCCAAGATCTTTAACAGCAGAAGTGATCATGGCCAGAGGATTGGTAAGCATTGTTATGGAAACGGCAACAAGTACAAGGATAAGAATGAAAGCAACAATTCCTATGATAACCATGTTGCGGAGGTTCTTGTTGGAAGCCTCATACAGACCGCTCTTCTCAGCGGTGAGCACTACAGCCCAGTCACGTCCGGGAACGGACTCATAATTTACCACAAAGGTCTCGCCATTCTTATAATCCTTGTTTTTATATTCAAACTGACCGTTTTCTGCTCCGCCCTGGATTTTCGTCATAACATCTTTAAGCAGAACATTCTCGGTTTCTTTTGCAATGAAATCAGCTTCCGAAGCGTCCGTAGCAGAGAACAATACGCCTGTTTTGCTGTTGAACATATAGAAATCACTGCTTGAAATGCCTGAAACGGCATTCTTGGAAAGCATATTCTCAAGCTCGGTATTAAATACGCCGCCGCCTACATATCCGATAAACTCGCCATCCCTCATTACCGGATAATACATTGAAAGACAGAGCTGACCGGTTCCGGGAGAAACTATGATGCCGGCATTGTAAACCTTATCGGGATTTGCTTTTAATTCATCTATAAGTGCTGCACGTTTATCGGCATCTGTACGGAGCACCTTGCCTATAACGGGAGGAACACTGTAAGAAAGTATACGCGTTTCAAGGTTTCCGGTATACAAGCCTTCCCAGTTGTTCAGCTGTCCGAAAAAGTCAAGTGTGTACTGCTGAGCTTCCTCATAAGCCGGATAATTGTCCTTGAAAAATGCCGCTGTATTATAGGTTTCATCCGTGAACTCAGGGAGAGTCCTTTCGGGATTTGCTGCGGCATTATCCTTATCGTTCTGTATAAGGGCCGAAATACAGCCTGCCTCGGAATAAAGCCTGATAGTACGCTCCGAATCCTCAACAAATGCCTCAATTGTCTTCTCCTGTGCATCAAGATAAGTCGACATATTATCGTTTATCTTGTCTCTCAGCATCGAGTTGGAATTGATCGATGCCAGAATGCAAAGAAGCAGGATACCTACTGCAACAGTAATGGCTACGATAGATATAACAACCGTTCTCATTTTTAAGTTTCTCATACCTTTATCCTCCAATACATTTAGGGCATAACACAGAATATATTATACCATGTTATGCCCATAAAGTAAACATTTTCTTTTATTTTTTCAGATTGATGCGTATAACCGGACGCAGTCCGTGCCTCTCAGAGTCGGAAATATTTGACGAAGAAATCGAGGTGCTGTCCGTAACATACGAAAACTCCTGATATTTCCCGTTTCCTTCAGGCATAAGCCACCATGTGGCAGGTGCCGGATCAAGATAAGAAGCATATCCGTAATTACATCCCATTCTTGCATAATCAGTACATCTGACATTACCCTTTTTGATCTCATCGGTAAGTTGCGACTCTTTAAGAAGAACCGGATTGCCCTTTATCAGTTTCTTTTCTTTTGCTGAGAAGGCAATGCTCAGGAAATTGCCCCTAAGCCAGCTGTTCAGCTTGCTGTCAGACCATGTTGACTCTTTCGCGTCTTTTTTTGCCGGTTCGAAATCAATGACATCCTCAGTGATAAGAAGCAGTTCGTTGCCGTTAACTCCTATAACCTTCCATTTTATGAAATCACTTTCGTAATAAACATATTCCCGGCTTCCGTCCGGATTTGTGTAATTAACCCTGTTATATCTAACACCGTCTGCTTTTTCCATTCCTGTCGATCCGAATTTTGTTGCTTCCAGCTTTGTAATAACAGTTGTATCCTTCACCATATTGGCGGGGAAGCCTCCGAAATAAACGCTTTCCACATCTTCTGCGATCACTCCTGACATCGAATCCGCCGTTGCCTCGATCACAGTACCGTCTTTCATTCCGAAGTATAACTGATCCTCTTTGTATCTTATATCGGATACAGATGTAGGAACAGGTGTTGCCGTAGGTGTAGGTGTTGCCGTAGGTGCAGGCGTCGCTGTAGGTATGGGCGTTGCCGTGGGTGCAGGCGTTGCCGTGGGTGCAGGCGTTGCCGTGGGTGTAGGTGTTGCCGTGGGTGTAGGTGTTGCCGTGGGTGTAGGTGTTGCCGTGGGTACAGGCGTTGCCGTGGGTGCAGGCGTTACCGAAGGCTCAGGTGTTACTGTAGGTTCGGGTGTCAACGTGGGTTCGGGTGTTACCGTGGGTTCTCCCGTTACAGTAGGCTCAGGAGTTATCGTCGGCGCGGTTGTAACCACAGGCTCCGGTGTTGCCGTAGGTGCAGGCGTCGCTGTAGGCACAGGTGTTACCGTGGGTACAGGCGTTGCCGTAGGCTCCGGTGTTGCCGTTGGTGCAGGTGTTGCTGTTGCCACAGGTTCTAAAGTAGGTTCCCCGGTAACCGGCGGTTCGTCCGTTTCCGGAACATCTGTCACGGTTGACTGACCAAGCTCAGGTGCTTTAGGCTTGCTCTTCTTATTCTCAAAATACTGTTTCCCAAAGATCACTCCTACTGCGATAAGTGCGAGTAATGCTATCGATCCGAAGAGCAACGGAAGATTCACTGCCTTTTTCTTCAACGCATCCGAAAGTGCCCTCGCCGACTGATATCTCTTTTTAGGAGCCCTCTCCATACACCTTGCGATTATCTTCATGAACTTGCGGCTTACCCTTACCCCGCTGTCGCTTATCGGCGTTACCCCGGGCATCTTCCCGGTAAGGATAAAATAAAACGTTGCTCCAAACGAATATATGTCGGATTTCTCATCTATAATGGCATAGGCACGTGCCGAAGCGTCATATGTAAAACCGCTCTGAACGGAATATATGCCGTCCGGATGGGTTACGATAGTCTTTGAGAAACGGTCATCATGCCTGCCTGATGCAAGATACTGGTTCGCCGAGACAAAATCATACTGTTCGGGAGGTGCGTATCCGTCGGAATAGCCTATAGAATGTGCTCCCGACTCCTCTGACATGCCGATGTTGAAATCTACAAGATATATCCTGTCTCCTGAAGCAAGAATGATATTGGAGGGTTTAATATCACCGTGAATGATCCTGGGTGATGCCTGATGGAGTGCTCTTAAAGCATCGGCTATCTTTACAGCCCATCCTTTTACTTGCTTTTCCGTATATCGGGTTCCGTCAGAAATGCTCCTGTACAACGATCTTCCTTCAATATATTCCATAACCGAATAGACATATCCGTTATACATCACATAGTCATATACCTTAGGTAATGCAGGATGATCCAGCTGCTTGAGTTTTTCTATATCATCCCTAAGTTCAAAAAGGTTCTGTATCTGCATATGGACCTTTTTAATGACCACCTGCTGGCTGCTTCTACGGTCCATTGCCTTATATGCCGTACCTTCCCCCGATCCTATCTCACCAAGTATGGTATAGCACTCATTAAACATTTCCTCGGGAGTCCTCGACTGATCGACCGGCTCGTATTTTTTAACTTCTGGCGCAGAATCAAAGGCATCCCTCTTGGCTGCCTCCTGAGCCGCAACGATCTTGTCTGCCATATTCTTACGATATCTGTGATTGTATCTGTAAGCGGGCATTTCCTCCGGATTGTTTTCCGAAGCCGAAGCATCGCTCCCCGAAGCGGTTTTTTCATTGGCATCATCAGTTTTTTCAACTTCTTCCGTTTCCAATCCGCTGTTTTCCGACATTATCTCTTCGAAACCGTCCTCAGCAGGTATTTCCGGCTCCTCTGCAGATTCTTCCGGTTCCTCTGCAGATTCTTCCGGTTCCTCTGCAGATTCTTCCGGTTCCTCTGCAGATACTTCCGGTTCCTCTGCAGTTGTCTCCACGGTCTCTTCCGATACATCCCCGGCAGCAGCTTCCGCTTCTTCCGCCATTAGTTCAAAACCGTCCTCAACAATATCGTCCCCATTTCTTATCTCATCATCATTCATGTATTCTTCCCTTCAATATGCCACAATCATACATTCCGTAAACCTACCGGTTTTCATTTCCTACATCCCGGCTATGATCATGGAAAGATATCCGCCTATCTCTGTTGCGCTTTTACCCATTGCGTCAAGATAATGCCTTCCAAAAGCTTTCCGTTCCTCTGTCCCGGCTATGCCGCGGCAGACAGGACATGTACTTCCTTCCTTCTCCTCTCCGGGAAGCGGAGTATATGCGATCAGAAAAAAAGTCTTGGCCACATCAAACAGCTGCATTCCTATGCAATAGTTGGAAGCCGACATAGCTACGGCTCCTTCATCGGTTATAAGAACATTGTCCGGATGAAGATTCCCGTGACACAGAGCGTTCCCCTCCTTCATGGTACCCAGGAACCGTATCATTTCCTTTGTCGCTTCGGTATCCGCTTTCCCGCTGTTCACCATGTTGCGGCGCAGCTGCTGATGTGCAGACTCTATAGCTCCCGTGTTTTCAAGATCAAACGTACATCTGTTAATGTCCTTCTGAAGCTGAGCCATCATAATTGCCGCACCTTTAAGATCCCCTGTACGTTCTATGTAATCCATCATGTTTTCTCCTGCAAGCTTCTCAAAAACTATACCGTAACCGAATTCCGTTTTTTTAAGCTCACAGACAATCGGTTTCTTAAACGGAAGATTTTTTACTGCCAGTGCGTTATAGTATTCTGCGGTGACAAGATCTGTCGGATATGAAGCCTTAAACAACTTTATGACCCTGTCCTCTCCCCACTCGAAAACATTTGCATGTCTTCCGGCAGAAAGCTTTTTCCCGGGAGTTGTTATCTCATCCTTCCCCTGAATACGGATACCATGAAAATCCATCTCTAGAACCTCTTTGTATTTTTGTTGTTTCTTAACAAATCAATATCTTACCTTGCCCTCGGCAACCATGAGTATATGTTTTCCATACGGACTCTTTCCGTATTTGACTGCAGCCTTTTTAAGTTCTTCCCTGCTTATCCAGCCCCTGATAAATGCGATTTCCTCCGGAGCCGAGATAATAATGCTCTGCCTTTCCTCTATCATCTGTATGAAGTTTGCGGCGTCAAGCAGGCTGTCCATGGTACCGGTATCAAGCCATGCATAGCCTCTGCCAAGCAGCTGTACATCAAGCATGTTTTTATTCAGATACATCTCGTTGAGCGTAGTTATTTCAAGCTCTCCGCGGGCCGACGGCTTTACTTCGTGTGCCATCGAGCTTACTCCCGAAGGGTAGAAATACAGACCTGTAACGGCATAATTGCTCTTTGGCTCCTTCGGCTTTTCTTCTATTGATATGACACTTCCGTTATCATCGAATTCCACAACGCCGAAACGTTCGGGATCGTTTACATAATAGCCGAAAACCGTGGCTCTGCCTCTTTCGGCATTCTCGACAGCGTTTCGTAAAAGCTTTCCAAATCCGTTTCCGTAGAATATATTGTCCCCGAGTACCATTGCACAGGGATCTTCACCGATAAAATCCTCGCCGATAAGGAATGCCTGTGCCAGTCCGTCAGGTGAGGGCTGTACCTTATATTTCAGAGAGATGCCGAACTGCGATCCGTCTCCCAAAAGATTTTCAAATCTCGGTGTGTCCTCCGGCGTAGAAATTACCAGAATATCCTTTATGCCCGCCAGCATAAGTGTTGACAGCGGATAAAAGATCATAGGTTTATCATAAACCGGAAGCAGCTGCTTTGATGTTACCATAGTCAGAGGATACAGCCTCGTGCCTGCTCCTCCTGCCAGAATTATACCCTTCATAATACAATCTCCGTTTTCTTTTTATTTTTCAGATAACAAAAAGTTATTATACTATTCCGATTATCATTGTACCATCTATTTGCATTTCTTACAAGTATGTTTTTGCTATGGTTGCAAAATTATCAATAAAAAAGAACGCTTCCGACAACTATCAGGATCGGCCTGCGTTCTTTTTGTGCGCCATTCAATCTTTTGTACACGATTATAATATCGTAACAGTATGTCATATTTATGTAACATTTGTGACATTTATGTAAACTTTTTCATTTGGATCCGTTATGTTTCCAATGTTATTAAGCCAAACCCTGTTTGTCATACTGAGTGCTAACGAGAAATCTTTTTGCATAATTTCAAAGATTCTTCGCTTCGCTCAGAATTACACTAACCAAATATCATCTTATGCATCCTTGGGTTTATAGGTGGGAACTATGTCGCCCACAAGCTTTCTCACAGTTGCGGGATCGGGCTCATTAAGGCATATCTGATAAAGGTCATCAAGATCCTTAAGGAATTTCTCTTCATCAAGCCTGATAGGCTTTCCGATGTGGATAAGCTTGTTTTCGGTATCCTGAAGTCCTTCCTCGTCCATCAGAAGTTCTTCGTAAAGCTTTTCTCCGGGACGAAGTCCGCTGAATTTTATGTCAATATCCTGATAAGGAACCAGGCCTGACATTCTTATAAGGTTTTCCGCAAGGTCGAGTATCTTTACGGGCTCGCCCATATCGAGTACGAATATTTCTCCGCCTTTTGCAAAGGCTCCTGCCTGAAGCACCAGTGAGACAGCCTCCGGAATGGTCATGAAATACCTAATGATATCGGGATGTGTAACTGTAACAGGCCCTCCCGCTTCTATCTGTTTCTTAAATAACGGGATAACGCTGCCGTTGCTTCCGAGTACATTTCCGAACCTTACGGCAACAAACTCCGTCTTTGACCTCTTGTTATATGTCTGAACGATCATCTCGCACATACGCTTGGTAGCGCCCATGATATTTGTGGGATTTACAGCCTTGTCGGTCGAGATCAGCACAAACTTCTCAACGCCTGCAGCATCTGCTGCCTTTACGGTCTTGAGAGTTCCGAATACATTATTCTTTACAGCCTCGTTCGGAGATACCTCCATGAGCGGAACATGCTTATGAGCTGCCGCATGATATACTATCTCCGGTTTATAAGCTTCGAAGATTGACTTTAACCGGTTTGTATTACGCACTGAAGCTATAAGCACCACAAGATCCAGATCGGGATATTTCATTACCAGCTCCTGCTGGATAGCATAAGCGTTATTCTCATAAATATCCACGATTATCAGCTGTTTTACGCCGTGTTCGGCAAGCTGGCGGCAGAGCTCGCTTCCTATGGATCCGCCTCCGCCCGTTACCATGACTATTCTGCCGGTCACATACCCCATTATCGAGTTAAGATCCACGACTATAGGGTCACGCCCAAGCAAATCCTCAACCTGAACATCTCGAAGCTGCCCGAGCTTTGCTTCATCATCAACGATCTCCCTGATACCGGGAAGGATCTTAACCGCACAACCGGTCTTCTGACATATATTTACTATAGAAGAAAGCTCTTTCTTTTCTGCCGAAGGTATGGCCACGATTATCTCTTTTATCTCATACTTTTCAGCCATGGAGATTATGGAATCGCGGTTTCCGACGATCTTGATACCCTGGATGAAGCTTCCGACCTTCTGATTGGAATCATCTATAATACAACAGATGTTCTTATGGATATGATCGCTTGCCATGATCTCCTTGATAAGCATGTTTCCGGCTTCGCCGGCACCTACGACCATGACGTTCGCACCGATCTTCTTGTCGCGCCTGCGTCTCACAACCATCCTCATCGCCCTGTAACCGAAACGTGTAATGCACGTAAACAAGAGCAGCAGGAAGCTGAATATGAAATAGAAGCTTCTGGGCATGAATCTGGAGCCGTCTACTCCGTCAGCATTCATCGCAATGCCGATACCGACATTAAGAAGCGATACTATAAAGCCTGCAATTACTATCCTCTCAAGCTCATTTACGCTTACAAAATCCCAGATGCTGTCATATAATTTAAATATCCAATAAATGATAACCGTAATGAATATCAGGATCGGCAATGATTTCCACAGATGTTCATCATACGGCTTCTGAACTGCTTCTATGTTCAGGTCGAATCTTAGCAGCAGGCCAAGTCCTGCCGCTACTATAACCGAACAGATGTCCAGTATCAGCAGGAAAAACTTTCTTAAGGCTTTCATCTATACCTCCAAAAACTGTATGGCGTGTAAAATTAACAATTTTTTAGTCAGTATTTATAATATTTGATCATAATCTTGAAAAGTATAGCATATTAAGATGATATATTCAACACAAATTTTTGTATATAGCATATTGAAATATCTGGTCAAAGTCACCTCGAAAACGCCTTCAGCGTTTCCTCGGTAACAAAACGATGCTCCGCATCTCATTTCAGTCGGGGCTTGAACCCCGCCTGAAACGAAGATATCCCCCCACCTTCGCTACGCTAAGAGGTGGGGGGATATCTTCTGTTTTGTTATATCATAAATTTTCCTTGACAATTGCTCATCCCGCTGTATATAATACTAAGCTGTCAGTCCGGATATAAATCCGGTCGAGAGTTCGAGACCTTCCTCTCGTAAAACAAAACTAAAGGAGAAAAATTTAATGAAAGAAACAAAATTCATCACTCAGGCAGCCGCCATAGCTGCTCTTTATGTTGTGCTGACACTTTTAGCCAACGCCCTCGGGCTCGCATCAAATGCTATTCAGGTGCGTTTTTCGGAAGCCCTCACTATCCTCCCCTTTTTCACACCGGCAGCAATCCCGGGACTGTTCATCGGATGCATCCTCAGCAATATCATCTGCGACGGAATCCTAGTTGACATCATTTTCGGCAGCATTGCGACTCTTATCGGTGCACTCGGAACCTATGCAATAAGGAAAACTCTTCCCGACTGGTGTGCATGCATCCCTCCGATACTCGCAAACACCATCATAGTTCCTTTCGTACTTGCTTACGGTTACGGGATGGAGGAAGGAATACCTTATCTTATGTTAACTGTGGGAGCCGGAGAAGTCATTTCCTGCGGTATACTCGGAATCGCCCTTTTGAAAGCATTAAAAGGATACAAGAAAATCTTTGTAACCGACAAAGCAGTGTGAGGACAGATCCTCACTACGACAATATTTGATCATGAACTATAAAAGCCTGTACCGGAAATCCGGCACAGGCTTTTGGTTTATGCTGTTTCGTTAAGACTCTTTTTATAATTCCTGATCTCGCAGAATGCGGCATGCAGACAGCAGATCAATATCACAATAATACATAACGGTCCGGCGCTCTTAAGTACTGCCAGAACGAAGCTCATTGAAAACAGCTTTGCATCCCGGTATTCCGTTTTCGATACGTAAAGTGCATCGTCCGGTATCTTCGATGCATTATAAGCCTTGATCATAGACTTAAAGGTATCTCTCTGCTCAAAGATCTTCTGATTGATGCTCTCAAGCTCGGCAACTATCTTCTGGTTCTTTGAAGATGAACCGTAAGCAGTCTTTTGCATATCCTTCAAATATATATCAAAGCGTGCAATTTCAGCCTCTATCTCTACAAGTCTGTCTGAGATTTCCCTTTTCTTGTCAACAAGCTTTTCGTAGGTTTCCTTTGAGTTTCCGTCAATCTTTATCATCGAATCACCCGAAGGGATGTAAAGTATTCCGTCCATCTGGTAATTTTCGATAAGCTTGTTTATCTCCTCAAGGCTTATCTCTTTATATTCTTTCTCATTTTCGAGAAGCTTCTTCTCATACTCATACTGATTGCGGAGTTTTTCCGAAGAAATCGTAAGAACATCCATCATTATGGAAGCCTCTGCTTTGTTCAGCGAATCATTCTCAATTTCAAGACACTTGATCCTTATATCGTTGAAGCTCTTTCCGTCCTGTCTGAAATTGGTATCAAGCTCATACATTTCTCCGGAATAGTTTTCAAGGATCTGAAGCCTGCGCTTCAATATCTTTACCCTCTGAGCATAATCATAATCGTTCTGTTCGAGCAGGGCATCAAACTCCTCCATGTCAAAAGCATAAATATACTTGTTAAGGAAGTACTCCTTATATTCGTCAACAATTGCCTGTACAAGCTTGTTAAGGCTGCTCTCCGAAATCGATGTATCAAACTCATCAAACAGTGTTACGGTAAATATCGTAGGGTAATAATCGTTTATCGATACGTTACGGCTCTCGGAGAAGTTGTAAAGGGAATTATATTCCTTTATCTTTCCGATTACATCTCCGGGATACGAACCGTCAACAGCCATGCTGGCCTTTACTTTATCAGCAGTATATTTTCCGGTAAGGCCGGCATTTTCGATGGCCGCGTCAAGAACCTTATCACTGTATATCGCATCTATCGAGAACTTTTCTCCGGTAGGAGTAAGATTCTGCGCTGCACCGTCGTAGGTAAACTCAATATATGCCGAAGCGTTTCTCCTTATCTTTTCAGAACCGAAGAACTTAACACTTGCGATAATAACTCCTATGATGCCCGTTATGCAGACAATAATAAGATATCTTACAAGCCTTTTCTGAAATGCTGATAACTTCTTTTTAAGGGCTTTTTCCTTGTTTTTCATAACATTCTTCCCGGCAGTTTTATTCTCTTCTCCGGTATCCTTAACATCTGTAAGGTTTACTTCCTCTTCCCTGATCTCGGCATTTTTTACTTCAGTGGTCTTTATTTCCCGGTTCTTTACGCCGGAATTTTTGGAGTTGTTCTTCTGACTCATGCGTTAGCCTCCTCCCTCTTGCGGGAATTGCTGTTTTCGGAGCCTCTCTTAAACTCTTCGATCAGACCGTCCGCACCCCATATCAGTACAGCAACTACCAGTCCGACAACAAGTCCTATAACAGCCTTTTTGATATTTGAGGCACTCATGAACGAAGTTCCGATATACTGTGCTTCGATGTAGCTCATGTAAGAATTCTTGTATGACTCACTGTCGATTATCTCTTTTGCATGCTTTTCGGTGATATCATAAAGTACATTACAAATCCTTGTCAGAGCGTCAAGCTCATTTTCAACCTCCACAACCTCTGTGGACCCATTAACGCTGTTCTTGAAACCGTTTATTTTATCGTTAAGATTTGCGATCCTTTCTTTCAGGTCAGCCTTTTCTGAATAATTATCTGCCTGTGAAAGTACCAGCTCATTATAATAATCTGTAGTAACTGAGCTGATCTGTGAAAGTCCCTGGTCATTGCTTACAGAAATATTATCATTCTTATATTCACTGATAAGGGAATAATTGTTTTCGATATTTCCGTTTGTAACCGTAAGCTTTCTCTCGGTATCCCTTAAAAGATACTCATAATTTGTGATCATGGACTGCTTGTCCTTGGTGATGCTGTTGTAATAAACGAAAGCATAGAGGTAGTCAACATCGATATCCCTTACAAGACGGATACAGTCATTAATGTCCGAGAGAGACATTCCGTCGGTCTTTGAACGATACCTGAAAAATTCTCCCTTCTCCTCATCGGTACAGTACTTTGAAAGTGCGTTGAGGAAATCAACTATACCGTCAAGACGCTCGATATAATCAAGCCCGGTATTGCTTACACTATCCATGCTGTTGTCCGGAAGCTCCATATTCATGTAAGTCTCATAGAAATATTCATTATAAGACTTGATTATATTGTTGAGCAGAGCCGTAAGCTCACTGCCGGAAAGATAAACTTTGTTACTCCCCGCAGCATCCGCAGCAAATCCGTTGGAAAGAGTGATTATGTACTTCCCGTCATATTCGTACTGGATCGTCTTAACCTGTTCGTAATCCTTCTGAGTCTCGGTTATGACCTTCTCGGCCACTTCAAGATTCTGTCTGGTCTTTTCGGAAAGAAGCCTTTCTATGCTGATATTCCGCTCTATAGCGCTTAACGGGATATTTTTTGAAAGCTTGGTCTTACCGATCGCATTCTTTAAAATGTATGAAGAAGTAATGTAATTTACATTGAGGGGCGTCTCATCCGGAGCCATATCCTCCAACGCTTCGGGATACAGGAATGTGATCATGGCAGAAACATCCTCCTGCGTCTCGGCAAACTGCGCCATGAGCAGGGGTGCCGCAAATCCGACCAGCATGCAGAAGATAATGATCCATGCATATATCCTTCTCTTTTTTTTCATGTTGACGAAAACCTGTACAAGGTCAAGCTCGGTGGCAGCATCCGCACTGTCTCTCTTTACGACCACTTCCACCTTTCTGTTATCCTCGACTTCGCGCAGGACACTCTTATCTATCTCTGTCACTCTTCTAACCTCCGGTTATAATTTATTGGTATTTATCGCGTTTTTAAACCAGTTATCCATATAACTGCCGGTGGCAAATTTGGAATTAAGCAGGATATTTCCTCTTTCCGAAGAATCTGCGATATAATTTCCGACCTGTTTCAAAACATCCAGCTTTTTGGTATTGTTCAGCTCATCGGGGAAAGCTTCCATCAAAGACTTTGCCATTCCGCTCTTTTCCTTTCCCTGAGCAGTCTTTAGTTCCTTGTTTATCCTGTACCATCCGAAGAAACCGCCCTTATATGAAGGCTTTATCTTGTTCTTTCGTCTGTAAACGGAGGGTACCCTGTCAAATATCACGGTTCCCGCAATATGCATTATATTCCTTGCCAGATCCTCATACTCCGGAGCCGTCAGTTTATTTACATCATACCTCTTAAACACTTTTAATGCGGCACTGTTAAAAACGTAAGTGCATCCGGGCCTTGAGCTGAATACGACGGAATGTTCAAAATCATTGTATTTATTCGCGGGATTGCTCTTAAATCCGATCGGTTTAAGTTTTAAATCGGTAACCGTACACTCACCGCAGTAAAGCATCGGACCGTCCGCAACCTCGGTTTCCTTACCTTCTATTATGGCCTTTGTCTCAATATACTTAACCGCTCTCGACAGCTTTTCGGGCAGCCAGAAATCATCCTGCTCCGCAAATGCGTAATAATCGGCATCACCCGCTTTATCCATAAGCTCCCAATAGCTTCTGGTAGGACCTATCTTCTCACCGGTATACCATGTGAGCTTGCCCTCGCCCTGGTATGTATCAAGAATGCTCTGCGTATTGTCGGAGGATCCGTCATCCCTTACGAACAGCTTCACTTCCGCTTTGCCTGCAATATCCTGATCAATGATGCTTTTCACCTGCTCGCCAATATAAGCCGAACCGTTAAATGTGTACATTAAAACAGCTATTTTCATGCCATATTCACCCCGCGAAATCAGATTTACCCATTACCAATCCAATTTATCATTATAACATAGCGTCCATATCCTGTCAATCACAAATCCCCTTATGTCAAGGTCTTTTCCCGCAAAGATAGCGTACCTTTCTGCTTAATACTTCTATCTTTGCCGTTTCATGTTCTCCGCCATCCTCTCCGTCGGCACTGAACGGAACCTTCCCTTCAAAACGGAATGTGATATTTTGAGCCTTTATCAGATATATTCCACAGCCTCCGTCGGAAATATCGGTTTTTTCACTGCCATCCTTTCCTCTCATAAGAGATATTGCCTGCTTAACCGTTCCAAAAAGCTCTATTATGTTCTTCGGCCATGTTACAAGCATCATCTCATGCATTCCGTCATCAAGGCTTACGCCTCTTCCTGTAATGTTCCTAAAGCCCCCTACCGACTTTGCGCTTACTGCCATGCCGAGAAGCAGTTCCTTTTCGGCACGGTTCCCGTCATACTCAATCTCCGTCCGGATCTTTTTCAGATGTCCGAGACTTAACGCTCCGTAAATAATATACGCAGCATGTCCGAGCATGTTCTTCAGTTTACGCGGAGTCTTATATGATACATCCGAGAAAAGCCCGAACGAAACAGTATATACGAAGTAATTCCCGTTAAGAGTTGCGGTATCGCACTCAAAAACGCTATCCGAAGCTATCGCTTCAATAGTTTTATCTGCCTTCTCGTCAAACGATCCCGATATGCCGAGCGAATAACCGAAATCATTTGTTGAGCCTGTCGGGATGATACCGATGGGGATGTTAGTACCGCTGTCGACAACTCCCCTCATTACCTCGTTGATTGTTCCGTCTCCGCCAACGGCAATCAGGTAACGGCCTTCACCTGTCCCGCCGTATCTTCTTGAAAATTTTTCAGCCGCCCTGTAAGCGTCATCCTTACCCTTTGTAGCAAAGCACATAACCTTTATGCCCTTCTCCTCAAGCTTACGCTTAACCGAGGGGATAT
The DNA here is from genome assembly GCA_016290905.1 of Lachnospiraceae bacterium. GTDB lineage: Bacteria > Bacillota > Clostridia > Lachnospirales > Lachnospiraceae > RUG11977. Next base: position 35,691 of record JAEEVO010000003.1, read on the forward strand.
TTTTCCGGGCTGCACCCTTGCCTGCTGCCGGGTTATATATGATAAGGACTGTTTTTTCTTTTCCACTCATTGACATTTCCTCCTTAAGCGTAACTTACGCCTGACAATAAAAACATTCAAGATCCTTCGCTAACGCTCAGGATGACAAGTGTTACTCATAGTGACAAGTGACACTCATGATGACAAGTGTTACTCATGGTGACAGGTGACACTCATAGTGACAAAAAGTACTTAACTTAATAACATAAACATACCGCCTCAAAAAGGCGGTATGTTAAAAATATATTACATCGATTTTTAGGGCTCTATCTTAGCCTTGCCACCCATGTAAGGTCTCAGTACCTCAGGAATGTTTACGGAGCCGTCCGCATTAAGATTATTCTCAAGGAATGCGATAAGCATTCTGGGAGGAGCAACAACGGTATTGTTAAGAGTATGTGCAAAATACTTGCCGTTCTCTCCGATAACCCTTATTCTGAGACGTCTTGCCTGCGCATCACCCAGGTTCGAGCACGAACCAACCTCAAAATACTTCTTCTGTCTCGGTGACCATGCCTCAACATCACATGACTTAACCTTAAGATCGGCAAGATCTCCCGAACAGCATTCAAGCTGACGTACGGGAATATCAAGTGAACGGAAAAGATCAACCGTGTTCTTCCAGAGCTTGTCATACCATATCATGCTGTCCTCGGGCTTACAGATGACGATCATTTCCTGCTTTTCGAACTGATGGATACGGTATACGCCTCTCTCCTCTAAGCCGTGAGCGCCCTTTTCCTTACGGAAGCAGGGTGAATAGCTGGTAAGAGTATGAGGAAGCGTCTCCTCTTTAATCATCTGGTCAATATATTTTCCTATCATGGAATGCTCGCTTGTACCGATAAGGTAAAGATCCTCACCCTCGATCTTGTACATCATCGCATCCATTTCCGCAAAGCTCATAACACCTGTAACGACCTCGCTTCTGATCATGAACGGAGGTACACAGTAAGTGAAGCCCCTGTCGATCATGAAGTCTCTCGCATAAGAGATCACTGCCGAATGAAGCCTTGCAATGTCTCCCATAAGATAATAGAATCCGTTACCTGCAACCCGTCTTGCTGCATCAAGATCGATACCGTGGAGCTTCTCCATGATATCGGTATGGTAAGGAATCTCAAAGTCGGGAACCACAGGCTCGCCGAATCTCTGGATCTCTACGTTTTCGCTGTCATCCTTTCCGATGGGAACCGAAGGATCGATGATGTTGGGGATTATCATCATTCTCTTCTTAACTTCCTCTTCAAGCTCGGCCTGCTTTTTCTCAAGCTCTGCCAGCTCATCCCCGAACTCGGCAACTTCCTTCTTTGCCAGCTCGGCTTCTTCCTTCTTTCCCTGCGCCATAAGAGCACCGATCTGCTTTGAAATAGTGTTTCTCTTCTGTTTCAGGTCATCTGCCTGCTGCTGGGTAGCACGTCTTTTCGTATCATATTCGATAACCTCATCAACAAGCGGAAGCTTCTGATCCTGGAACTTGTTTCTGATATTCTGCTTAACTACCTCAGGGTTTTCTCTTAAAAATTTCAAATCTATCATGACTCTTTCCTCCCATATCTTGTTTACAACTTTTTCTCGCGTTTTGCAAGCATTTTTTTAAAAAACCGGATAATTTTTGTCAATGTCCCGTTACAGAGCCTAGTTCTGCCCTCTTAACACTATTCTCGGACCGCCCTTGCCTTCTATGTACTCTTTTGTAATAAATACCCTTCCGATGGAAGAATCCTTGGGTATCTCATACATTATATCCAGCATGAACTCTTCTATGATGGATCTTAAGCCTCTGGCACCCGTCTTCTTCTCAAGCGCCTTCTCGGCTATGACAAGCAGAGCGTCATCATCAAACTGCAGATCGACTTCATCAAGCGCAAGCAGCTTCTGATACTGCTTAAGGATCGCATTCTTGGGTTCCTTCATTATCTTGACGAGCATCTCCGCATCAAGTCCCTTAAGCGCGTAAACCACGGGAAGCCTGCCTATGAACTCGGGGATAAGCCCGAAATCACGCAGATCCTCGTTAGTAACCTTGAACAAGAGCTCCGGATCGTTGTCAAATTTGTCTTTCAGATCCGAGTTAAAACCGATAAGTGTATTCTTTGCAAGCCTTTTCTTTATAATCTCATCAAGATCAGGGAAAGCGCCTCCGCATATGAACAGGATGTTTCTTGTATTTATGGTGGTCATGGGTACCATGGCATTCTTGCTCATAGCACCTACCGGAACCTCAACATCCGCGCCTTCAAGGAGCTTAAGCAGCCCCTGCTGAACGGACTCTCCGCTCACATCCCTGTTGGTAACGTTCTTCTTTTTTGCTATCTTATCTATCTCATCGATGAATACAATGCCTGTCTCGGCACGTTCAACATCATTGTCCGCAGCCTTAAGGAGCTTTGAGAGCACGCTCTCAACGTCATCACCGATATAACCGGCCTCGGTAAGCGATGTTGCGTCGGCTATCGCAAGCGGAACGTTTAGAAGCTTTGCAAGTATCTGAACAAGGTATGTCTTGCCGCAGCCGGTAGGTCCGATCATCAGCATATTTGACTTACCTATCTCTATGTCCCCCGCTGCATCCTTCGTAACACGCTTATAGTGATTATACACTGCTACGGAAATGATCTTCTTTGCACGATCCTGACCTATCACATATTCATCAAGCTGTTCCTTGATCTTGTGAGGCGGCGGAAGCTTGCGGAAATCAAGATTCTTGACCTCTTCCTTATTCTCCGTATTTTCCGATTTCTCAGCCTTTGGCTTTGCCTTCTTTACTCTCTGGCTTTTGGGTATGCCCGCAAAATCGCCCATAAAACCCGGCATCAAAAGATTTTCAATATTGAGCCCGGAGTTTGAGAGATTAAAAGGCATGGAATTATTTCCTGCCGAATTGTTCATAAGGTCAAAGGTCCTCTGCATACAGTTCGGGCATATGAACATGTTCTCGGTCATCTTTATCATCTTCCCGACGGATGACTCGGGCTGTCTGCACATGTAACATATCTTTTCGTATTCATTATTGTCGTCTTTTATTACGCTATCGCTCTTGTCGTCCATTTTTCTCTCCGTTCACAATGCAAAAGTGGATCAATATGCATTCTTATTTATAAAGCCCTTAAATATTGTAAGGAACAATATTTTGATATCCAGTCCTACAGACCAGTTTTCTATATAATAAAGATCGCACTCTATCCTTTTCTTTATGGAAGTGTCTCCCCTGTATCCGTTTATCTGAGCCCAGCCGGTCATGCCCGGACGGACCTGATGCTTTATCATGTACCTTGGCACTTCCTCTTTAAACTTTTCAACAAACTGAGGTCTTTCCGGCCTCGGTCCTACCAGGCTCATACTGCCGCCAAGTACGTTAAACAGCTGCGGAAGCTCATCAAGGCTTGTCTTTCTTATAAATTTTCCGACTTTTGTAACACGCTTATCACCCTTGGTCGTCCATTCACTCTTCTCCTTCTCGGGGTTTTCCACGTACATGGATCTGAACTTAAACATTTTAAACTCGCGCCCGTGCTTCCCGACCCGGATCTGTGAATAGATCACGGGACCCTTCGAAGTACATTTGATAATGAGCGCAATTATCAGCATAGGTACAAGACCCAGAATGACACAGATGCTTCCAAGTAAAATATCCATGCTTCTTTTTATAAACAAATTTGCGGTATTTGTCAAGGGTACATTTCTTATGTTAATGACCGGAAGTCCGTACAGATCCTCAATATACGGAACCGTTGAGACCATATTGTTGTAATCGGGCACAAACTTCGTATGTACGCCCGACTTTTCACATACATTGACTATCTCTTCAAGCTTCTCATATTCATCAAGGGCAAGCGTTATAACGATCTCATCATAGTCGTTTGCGGCTATGACATCCGCCAGATCGAGTACCGCGCCCGTTATCTTTATACCTTTATACTCCGAATCGAGCACCCTGTTATCGTCTAAGATACCGTGTATCCAGTAGCCCCACTCGGGATTCTGCTTTATCCTGTCTATGTAGCCTTCGGCTGCGCGGCTGTAACCGACCAGAAGGATATGCTTAAGATTCTTTCCTTTTCGCCTGAAGGTTCTGATTATCTTTCCCGACACATATCTCAAAGTCGTGGCAAAGAAAAAGTTCATTGCACCGAATATCAGGTAAAACCAACGGGAAATATCATTTTCATTCTGTATGAATATAAGGAAAGCAAAATAGAAGATACCGAGAAGGTTGGCTTCCAGCAGTTTTCCCAGCAGGCGCATACGGCTCTGGCCTCTCCTGGCTTTGAACAACCCGCACATATTATAGATGATAAGATATCCCGGAAGCAGGAACAATATCATCTTGGCATATCTTTCAAATGACAGGAATCTCTCATCCGGAGCCAGTGCAAACGGTCCTAAGGAAGAAAGCACCTTAAAACGTATGGGATATGCCAGAAAATACGCGCCGATTATCAGGATCGCATCCGCAAGTATGACTAAATGATTTATTGTTTTCTGGTTATCTTTTATCATAATTCTCCGTATTTATATGTCTTTCATTAATATTATGAAACATATTTTCAACTTCATTACTTAGTATAACACTATACAATATTTACGAAATTATTACAAGTGAAAAAAATGTGATTTCTTTTTAACACTTTTTTCCCCGAATTTTCACAATATCAACACAAATCAAAACTACAATTCAAATCAAATTCAGGGACGTGGCCGGTTCCCGATGAAAATGCAGGACAGGAGGATTATTAATATGAACGAAAATGATATTATCAATATAAACACAGCCAACAATAACGAAGTAACGGTTGATACCCGGGAGATAAATAGAGCGGTAAACACGGAAGCTATAGAGGTAACTCCCGCAAGCGAACCAAAGATTGCCGATATCAATATAGTTCTCGAACCCGCAGGTCCGGAAACAAGCATTGAAAGAGAAGCAGAACCTGCCGCTTCCGAAATGAACAGCTCGCAGGAAACAGTCATTCCGGAAATGAATGCTTCGCAGGATAACGCCGTTTCAGATCCGTACAACAAATATATCTCTCCCGAGTACGTATCTCAGGCTGAGCCGGTATATAACCCCGTACCTGCCGACAGATACCGTTACTACGAGGAGACGGACATGAGCCGTAAGCTTTCCCGCGACAATCTGATCAACAGTATCTACTCGGACGGTTCAGATGTCGAAACCGTAAAAGGAAAGAAAAAAGGTCCCGGATTCTTTACCGTACTTGCAATGTCGGCAGCCTTCGGACTTATTGCAGCACTTGTCTTCATAGGAGTAACAAAGTTTTACCTCAGTAAAAACCCGGAGCTCCTGTCTTCACAAAATGACGCCACACCGGTTCAGCTTACAACAGGCGACGCATCAAATACCAAGCTTAACCTGATCCCCGCAACAGGTACTACGGTTTCATCCACAGGCACTGCGGATATTTCTTCCGAAGATATCAAGAACAGAGTTTCCGTCTCAGATGTCCCGGATATAGTTGAAAAAACATTACCTTCCATCGTTTCAATAGAATGTGTAAGCCGTATTTACAATTCTTACTATGGTTCATACAGTTCTTCCTCAGCAGGTTCGGGTATCATCATCCGTAAAACCGACAAGGAACTGAACATTGCAACCAATAATCATGTAGTTGACGGCGTCACTGAGATTTCTGTTGTATTCTGCGACGGAACAAAAGCATCCGCAACCGTAAAAGGCACCGACGAGGATGTGGACGTTGCAGTTATATCCGTAAAGTTAAGCGATCTTTCGGAGGAAACACTTAATGCCATCTCCGTAGCGACGCTCGGAGATTCGGATGCCATGCGTATGGGCGAGCTTGCTATCGTCCTCGGTAATTCCTTGGGTTACGGACCTACCGTAACCGTCGGATATCTCAGTGCCAAGGACAGAAGCCTTACCGTTGATGGCAAGACCTATTCAGGCCTTCTTCAGACCGATGCGGCAATCAACCCCGGAAACAGCGGCGGTGCACTTGTAAACATCAAGGGCGAGGTTATCGGTATCAACAACGGAAAGGTCGGCGGCACAGCAGTAGAAGGTGTCGGTTATGCAATCCCCATTTCAAAGGTTAACGCCATCCTGAACGATTTCATGAGCAGGGAAATCCTTACCACAGAAGAGCAGGGCTTCCTGGGAGTTGTCCTGGAGAATGTTACCGAAACAGAAGCCCAGATATACGGCTGGCCCATCGGAGCTTATATCAGCAGCGTTGTCGAAGGAACAGCAGCCGAAGAAGCAGACATAAGAGTCAGCGATATCATCACTGGACTTGATGAAACAGCGATCAAGGATCGTGAAGCACTTATAGAAAAAATAAAGAGCATAAGACACGGAACCGAAGTTACCGTAACACTTCAAAGACTTGAGGACGGTGAATTCGTAGAGAAAAAGATCAAGGTCGTTTTAGGAAAACGTCCCACAAATACTAACTAAGATTTACTCTCATTTTTGACTCTCTCCTATAAATTCCAAATAAGAAAAGGCGGAACAGGTAATTTATGTTCCGCCTTTTCTTTTGTCTTAATAGCTTTTTATCTTATCATTCGTATCGTCGTTGGTATTGATAAGCTTTTTTATTACCACATAATATCCTTCTCCGGTCTCGCTCATGACAAATACCCTGTCGCCTTCCTTTTTTCCCATTACAGCCCTGCCCAGCGGTGAATCGATACTGATCAGGTTGTTCATCACGTCTCCGCGGATTGAGGTTACGAGCCTTATCTCCTCCGTTTCTCCGTCGTCCTCAAAATACAGCTTCACGGTATTGTTCAAACCCACTTCATCGTCCTTCGACGTATCATCCACTATATTGGCCGTCTTCAGCATCCTTTCAAGATATCTGATCCTGCTCTCGTTCTGGTTTTTCTCGCGTTTTGCGGCATAATACTCAAAGTTTTCGCTCAGATCTCCCTGAGCGCGTGCCTCCTTGACCGCTTCTATCGCCTTCGGACGGACAACAAGCTTTCTGTGTTCTATCTCCTCTTCAATCTTTTTTATATCGCTTCTTGTCAGATCATTCTGCATCCTCTCATCTCCTCCGATCATGTTAAAACTAAGTAATGGTATGATAACACACTTCTATTATTTAATCAAATAAAAAAATCATTTTCTCCTTGACAAAGAATTGACTTTAATTGAAAATGTATCTGTACATGCTTGGTCATAACAAAGTCATTAAGTTATACTTATAAACAGGTATATTGACGGCATTGTTATGACGCCGAAAGGATAATATATGAACAGAATATCGATCAGATCGTATGCAAAGATAAATCTCGGACTTGATGTTACGGGAGTCCTCCCGAACGGGTATCATACAGTAAAAATGATAATGCAGAATATTTCCTTAAGCGACACCCTGTATTTTGAATTATCAAAAAAGCCGGGCATTGTCCTTAAGACAAATATGCCTTTTCTCCCCGTAAATGAAAAAAACATAGTTTATAAAGCCATACAGCTGTTTTGTTCAGAGCTGTCCATGTCCTGCGGAGTGTACTGTTCGATAATGAAGCATATACCGGTTGCAGCCGGACTTGCGGGCGGAAGCGGGAATGCGGCTGCTGCGCTTATTGCATTAAACACCCTTTTCAAAACCAATCTTACAACTGAAGAACTTATGAAAATGGGAGTAAAGCTCGGCGCCGACGTACCTTTCTGTATTTTCGGAAAGACTGCGCTCGCAGAGGGGATCGGTGAGGTTCTTACTCCTCTTCCGGCTCCACCCCGTGCCAAAGTCCTCATTGTCAAACCGTCATCAAGTGTTTCAACGGCGGAAATCTATTCCAAACTCATAATCGATGAGAATACTGTACATCCCGACATCGATGCTTGTGTTTGTGCGCTTAAGAACGGTTCTCTCAAGGACCTTTGCAAAAACATGGGTAACATCCTTGAAGATGTAACAATAGAGCTTCACCCGACGATCAGAAAGATCAAAGAAAAGATGCTGCTTCACGGTGCCGCCGGAACACTTATGAGCGGCAGCGGTCCTACGATTTTCGGTCTGTTCGACAATGAGCCCGCCGCTCAAAAAGCCTGCCTTGCCTTTAAAATGGACGAGCAATATAAAAAATCAACATATTTATGTGATTTCTGTGAATTCACTTGATAAATCCCGTAAATTGGAGTATATTTGAGCATGGAACAAAATTGAAGATATCCCCCACCTCTTAGCGTAGCGAAAAGTCTTTATGGCTTGTGTTTTAAGATCCTTCGCTGACGCTCAGGATGACAAACGGATTTTAACTTAAAAACATCGAAGTCCGGTTGGACATTGGGTCTATTACGACCGGCAGGAAGTTTCAGGAGGAATTTACATGGAAGATACAATTAAAAAGATAGAGAAGAAAGTCAGGATACTGTTCATATGCAGGATCATCATGTGGCTCATATGTGCAGGCGGCTGTTTTTACTGGATAGTCTGGTCATTTAAGATCTATCAGATGGAGGAATACCAGCCCTTTGACGTACATACATACGCAACCGCCTTCAGACCATATTTTAATCTCGGCATAACCATATCGCTTGTCAGCATAACGATCAGCCTGATCCTGAGACTGATCAGCGACCGTTTTAAGAGAGAACTTAAAAATATTTTATACGAGGTAAGAGAATAATGGATTATATCCTGGAAACACGGCAGATCACCAAAAGATTCGGCAGGACACTTGCCGTCGATCATGTTGATATGCATATCAAAAAAGGCGATATTTACGGTCTGATAGGCAAGAACGGTGCCGGAAAGACCACACTCATGCGAATGATGCTGTCACTTTGTTTTCCCACAAGCGGAGAAATCTATATGTTCGGCGAAAGGATCGACGGAAGATCCGATATGCGTGTCGGTTCGCTCATAGAAGCTCCCGGGATATACAAAAATTTCACAGCCTATGAAAACCTTAAGACTTTCTGTGTTCTCTACGGTATAAATACCGGTGTCATCGATCCGATCTTAAAGATCGTCGGTCTTGAAAATACGGGATCCAAAAAAGCCGGACAGTTCTCTCTGGGTATGAAGCAGCGTCTCGGAATAGCAATCTCGCTGCTTGCCGAGCCCCAGCTCATCATCCTGGACGAGCCGGTAAACGGTCTGGATCCCGCAGGTATAAAGGACATACGTGATCTCATCATCACACTTAACCGTGAAAAAGGCGTGACCTTTATCATCTCCAGTCACCTTCTTGACGAGCTTTCAAAAATGGTTACAAAATACGGCATAATAAATAACGGCTGTCTCGTAGAAGAGCTTGATGCCGAAGAAATGGAGCAGCGCGGAAGCCACCATATGATATTCACAACTTCCGATCCCTTAAGAGCCGCCGACCTCATCGCCGGTCTCATTCCTCCTCAGGATATTGCGATAAACGGTGATCGTCTTTTCATAAACGAACATCTGAATGAGAGCGCCCGTTTTAACAAGCTTTTGGTGGAAAACGGCATATGGGTCAGTTCGCTTGAACTGAAATCCGAAAGTGCTGAGGATTACTTCATGCGCGTGACAGGAGGTTCAAGATGAAAGAATTATTAGCTTTTGAATTCCGTAAGTTATGGCGGAGTAAACCTTTCTGGATCTGTACAATAGTAGGTGTCATTCTCAACATAGTGTCCGTAATCCTGACTTATGCCACCACCAACATCGCCAACTCCCTTGCCGGAGCCGACGGAGCCATCCCCGGGATTTCCTCGTACAGCGGTATAAAATTCCTGAGGCAGACGGCAGCCGGTGGAAATCAAGTCATACTGTTTGCAATATTCGTAACGCTTTTCATATGCGCTGACTTTAGCGAAGGCACAATAAAGAACATATTGTCCAGAGGCTTCTCAAGAGAATTGCTTTTTGTATCAAAAAGCATCACGATTATGACCGGCGGACTGATACTGGGGATCCTTTGCATGGCATCGGCCTTTGTTACCGGAAGCATCATATTCGGTGTGGGTGATGAATTCGATTCACAGCTTGTCATTTCGCTTCTCCTTCAGCTTCTTGGCCTTCTGGCATATGTAATGCTGGATGTCTTCCTTGCGGTATTGTTTACCAAAGCAGGCGGAGCCATGACGTTAGGGATAATCCTTCCCCTTATTGTGCCGTTGATCGCCCAGCTCATAGATGTAGCCCTTACACATCTGATAAGCAGTCTTGAATATGGGGACGAAATAGTCGTCAACTACCTTATATCTTCAAATTTGGGAACGATTTCATCGATTAAATGTACCGGCACGGATTTTGCCTTTGCCGCCATATTGTTTACCGTATATATCCTGTTGTTCTCAATACTCGGATTAATTATTATGAAACGTAAAGAAGTATAACAAAACAAAAGATCTCCCCCATCTCTTTAGCTCAGCGAAGGTGGGGGAGATATTTATCATTTTTACTCTAAATTTAAGTTTACGGTTTTTGAATCGGGAATATCCTTTGCTTTGACAGCTGCAAATGTAAGCGCCCCCGCCATAGCCACCACTATCAGCACAGCTATGATAATGTTATTCCTTCTTGAAACAGCCGGCTTTTCCGCTGTATCAGCACTTTCGTAGCTTTCATTCACATATCCCATTCCCAAAAAGATAAACAGGAAATATGCTGTCGAGAAAACCGTCAGCCCGAAGAATGAGCTGACCAGATATCCGAACGCTCCCGCAAGGCTCGCAAGCATAGCTCCGTTCAGTTCTCTCCTTTTCCGCAGGGCTCTTATGAATATTGCGAGACATCCCGCAAAATACAGTATGGCCATCGGTATCCCGTGGAATAATGCGTACTGCATGAACTCGTTGTGAGGCCTGATGTTGTAGGGAGGTCCCACATAACCCTTTGCCTTTACGCCTTCAAATCCTATACCGAAAATACTGTTCTCATAGACTATATCCATCGTAGCACTCCAGATACGTCCTCTGCCGCTTCCGACAGAATCCGTTTCCTGTCCGGATATAAGGCTCGAAACATCTCCGGTAAGAGAAGCCATGTTTTCGTCAAAAGACCCCGTTACCTTTGCAGGTATGTAAAGGCACATGATAAATACGGGGATGAGGATGAGCGTCTGCCAGTTGACCTTTCTCTCAACGATAAAAAAGGTAACCGCTATGAACACTACCGCCAGGGCACAGGCAACCCACGAACCCATGGTATCATCCAGCGAAAGCGCTATGGTATTTGTGATAAAGGCCGCTGCTGCCACTATTTTCCACTTCAGCTTCTTTTCATAAACAAAAGCTGCACCGGCTATGGGAACCGATACTGCCAGATAGTATCCGTAATAGTTTATATTTGAAAAGATGGAGGAGAATCTGGGCGTCCAGTCGCTGAAGAACGTTGAAGTCTCCTGAGTATGCCAGAGGATGAAAGCTGCCAAAACCAGCTCCATGCTGACTATAAGCTGGATCCTCAGCAGTACACGTTTATGTGATTCAATTTTAATCTGGGTAGCACCAAAGAGGATGAAAACAAAGTAGCATATCTCCATTCCGAAGGTTTCCCCAAGCGCTGCCGCACAATACCCGGTAAGCGCATATTGTGCCCCGATATAAAACTGGCTTGCGACTATCGCCAGTACCGACAGCATAAATATGACAAATGCCGGATTTCTGCGGAAAATCTTTCCGAGCTCTGCACCCTTATTCTCAAGACGTATGATCACTACGATATAAACTACCAGTACTATGGTGCAGGATGCGGGGAATACCAGATGCTTTATCATCGGCAGATAAATGTTCATGGTAAAATCTATATTCTGTTTAACCATAGCCATCAAGGCCATAAACCCGGGTGCCACAAGAAGAAATCCCATGGCCAGCGCCGCTCCGAGACTTACCGCTTCATCAGAAATAGATCCCAATTCCTTAAAAACACTTTTCTTCTGATTATTTACCTTCACCATTCCCCTCCGTCTTAAGCTTTTTTATATCCTCATTCAATTTCTTGACCGCGCGTCTGTAGGACAGATAATTGACGATCCATATGATAAAATAACATACGATAAATGCCGCAGTCACGATAAAGAACAATGCGCTTCCGAACACAAGCCATTTCTGAATAAATCCCAGGCAGTAAAAACTGATCAATGTAATAAAGAAATGTGTTAAGGTTGCCCTCAGGATACTCCATGACTCAAATTCATATATGACGGCCGTCCCGCAGCAGATAGCTCCGTGAAGGAAGCTTACTATGTAATAAAGCACCTCGGTTCCCATACTTACATTTTCCGAACCGTCGCCTGAACTAAGTTGAGACATTGTAAAACATATGAATACTCCGCACAAGCCGCCGATTATGGATAAAATAACAGCTTTTTTCTTAAGTCTTCCCATCTACGACACCTCCCTCAGTTCTCGCTTCTAAGTTTCTGTTGGATAGCTTTGACATAACGTCTTGCCACCCATGTTTCAGTGCCGTCATCAAATATCACTTTTATGGTTCCCGAAAAGCTCAGATCAAAACCTTTAACGTTCCGAAGATTTATGATCTCAAATCTGCTGATACGGACAAAGCTTCCCGTATCCAATAATTCCTCTATCTTGTTTAATGTCTGGCGTGATTCATATGTCCCTTCTTTTGTGCAGACCGTCAGCTTCCTGTTCTGTGAGAATACCCTGATTATCTCCCATTGATTTAACAGGACCATTGTCCCGTCACTGCTAAAGACCGTGATTTTGGAATACTCCTTTTCCACACAGTCCTCGATAGCATGAACTATCTTATCCATAATATCCGACCATTGATCGGCATAGACCACGACCTGCGGAACTTTTAATGAAGGATTTATTTCCATCCGGACATCTATCATATTATTCAGTTTTTTATCTGCATTCATATCCATCAGATATCCTCTTCTCTTAAAACAGTTACAGTGCATTAAACGGTTGATCAATATCCCCTGACAGAGAATTCGACGTCAGTGAAAATCTCTTTATACTCTGCAAGTTTTTCCTTTGGTACAAAAACATTTTTAAGACTGTCACAATAATCAAACGCAGTTGATGCAACGCTTATCAATGTTGACGGAAGCTTTATATTGTTAAGTGATGAACACTCGGTAAATGCATCCTCACCTATCAGGACCAGACCTTCGGGAAGCTCAATCTCTTTTAACGCCTCACACTGTCTAAAGGCTTCATCATCTATGCATTCAAGATTTTTAGGCAGTTTGACATCTGTCAGTGAAGTACAGCCGAAAAATGCATCTCCGGGAATTTCCGTAATGTTCTCCGACAATGTAACACTCTTCAATGATTCACAATAATAGAATATGTCATTTCCTATTTCCGATACCGTTGAAGGAAGAATTACGGACTCTAATGAAGTACACCCGTTAAAAGCCTCTTCACCGATAATTTCCAGGCCCTCCGATAACTCAATATTAACCAGTTCCTCGCAGGAATCAAATGCATTGGCCTCTATAAGCACAACCGTTCTGGGAACTGCTGCTTGCTTTATGTCATTGCAGTACTCAAATGCAGATTCACCTATAATAGTTACAGGATACTCCTTGCCGTCATTTACAAGCTTATCGGGAATAACAAAAATATCACCAAAAACATATGATTCATCAACGCCCGCGACTATCGCTTCATCTCCGTAGATATAGAACTTAAATCCACTGTCAGTCACGGACTTTAAGCCCAGCTGATCGTATTTTGACTCCTCGGGAGCTGCCTCGACCGGCTGCTGCTGATTGTTATCAGCCGCTTCCTTCTGATTATTTGTATTTATAATCCCGGCTATACCCGAAACAAGGACATAGATCAATAAAACACATGCCATCACAAAAGCTATCATGGCATTGGCGTACCTGGTCTTTTTAACTTCCGCACCCTCAGAAGCCTTCACAGGCGCTCCGCTTACATATCCCATACCTAAGAATACGAACAGGAAATATGCCGTCGAGAAAACCGTAAGCCCGAAGAATGAACTCGCAAGATATCCGATAGCACCTGCAAGGCAGGCAAGTGTTGCTCCGTTCAGTTCTTTTCTTTTCCTAAGAGCCCTGATAAATACTGCAAGACATCCCGCAATATAAACCAATGCGCAAGGAATCCCATGGAAAAGAGCATACTGCATAAACTCATTATGCGGTCTTATATTGTAGGGTGCTCCGACATATCCCTTCTGCTTGACACCCTCAAAGCCGATACCAAATATAGGATTTTCTTTAACTATATCCATGGAAGCTTTCCAGATCCTCCATCTCGCAGACCCTGCACTGTCAGCTTCTGCCCCTCCTTCAACAACCTTTGCAATATCGCCGGAAAGAGCTGAGAAATTCTGCTCAAAATTTCCCGTAATATGCCCCGGGATATACAGACATAAAGCGAACACAGGAATGAGTGCAAGAGCCTGCCAGTTCACTTTCTTCTCGATGATAAAAAGCGCTATAACAATAAACAGTACCGCTACAATGCCGCCTATCCATGAACCCATGGTATCATCAATGGAAAGAGCCACGGAATTTGCAATAAACGCTCCACCCGCCACTATCTTCCAGACAAGCTTCTTCTCATATACAAAAGCTGCTCCGCAGATTCCGACTGTCAGTGACAGATAATAACCGTAATAATTTATATTTGAAAAAATAGACGAAAACCTCGGTGTCCAGTCACTGAAGAAAGACGATTCCACCTGACTATGCCATAAAACAAACGCTGCCAGCACCAAGACTGAACTTATGATCAGATGAGCCCTAAGCAAGAACCTTTTATGCGATTCGACTTTAACCTGGGTTGCACCGAACAGTATGAATACTATATAGCTTAGCTCCATTCCGAAGGTTTCGCCGAGGGCGGCGGCACAGAAACCTGTAAGAGCATACTGGGCTCCGTTGTAGAACTGGCTGCCCACTATGAAAAGAGCACAAAGGAAAAATATGATAAAGGTCGGATTTTTCTTTAAAATCTCCTTAAAACTCTCCCCTCTTTCATGCATCCTGATGACAACAATGATGTAGATCACGAGCACTATGGAACATGCCAGCGGAAATACGAGATTTTTTATCATGGACAGATAAATATTCATGGTAAAATCAATGCTCTGTTTAAACATTGCCATAATTGCCATAAGTAAAGGGGCTGCAAAGAGCACACCCATAGCCAGTGTCGCAGCGAGGCTTAAGGTCCCATCTGACAACGATCCTATTTCATTAAGTAATGTTTTCTTCTGTGTCTTGCTTTCCATTTTTTTCCCCTTTTATATCCAATATCTTAAGTTACACCCTGATGTCACTTTTTTCTGTCTGTCATCCTTAGCTCCGGTGAAGGATCTTATTGCCTAAATTCCACTAAAATCTCAAATTTAAATGTATCATAAAATGTACTAAAAATCAAGCATAAAAAGCCTCTCCGAAAGATACGCAATCCCTTGGAAAGCTTTAAATATACTATATACAAATGTCCACAATGGAAACCAGCTTCCATTGTGGACTTTAAGTAAACAGTTGTTCAAAAATATGTCACGTCGTCCCCGAACCGGAGTCTTCTCCCGAGCCTGAGTCTTCTCCCGAACCGGAATCAGTACCTGAACCGGAATCGGAAACGGCAGTGCCCACGACTATGGATGCTGCGGTGACGCCTGATTTATGCTTCGAGGTGTCCCACTCGCCATAAGTTACCTTTAGTATGCCTTCTAAGCCTGCAGCAAATGTCTCATCATTCTCCTGACCCGATTTTACAGTCGCCTTAAGCCTTATCCTGTACTCACCGGACTCTGAAGGTTTAGGAGCTCCGCCCCATTTATTCTTGCCGGGATAATAAACCTCATACTTTTTGTCAAGGTTCATCTTTCCTTTACTTACTGTAACAGTTTCTGCAGCGATAGGTGCCCTGGCCGCCAGCTTTATCGTCTTGACAGCCGAAGCCGCCTTCTTAGAAGAAGCTGCACTCCATATCATGACTGTATTTCTTGCATCCGTAATATAAGGCGAAATATCAACCACCTTAGCGCTGTCTCCGGCCACTACCATCTTTCCGGCGTAATCCTCATAAGTGGCTGCATTTTCCGGAAGCTCTGCCGCTGAAGCGGATATACTTTCCCCAAAATACAATACCTCGCCCTTTTTAAGCTTGATCTGCTCTTTCTTGTAATCAACCTTAGTCTTAGGTGCTGCCTGCTGTCCTTTTACCGTTACCTTTACTGCCTTGCTCGCAGGAGTATCGTCGGTAGGTTTTATGCGGACGAAGTAAGTAACTGTCACCGTTTTATTTTCTTTAAGAGGCGCTACGCTGAGTCCTCCGGACGAAGGCCATGAACCGTATCCGTCCTCCGAAAGCTTCTTATCCTCTCCGGCAACTCCTATCTCCAGCTTCGATAAATCTTCCGCTGAAACAGGATTCAAGTTCTTATCGGCAAGCATCCACTGCCCCACAGTCGCTCCCGTGGTATCGGCATAAGTTACATAATCCACCTTATACTTTACGGCCGCAGGTCTTGCGTTTATCTTCGGGAAGCTAAGCACCTTAGCATTATCGCCCAGCTTCTTTGCCTTTTTATCATAGCTGTCGGTTAACATAAGGGTCATGCCCTTGTTTAAAAAGCCCGCAAGCTGTTTATCGGTAATAGCCGTCTTCGTTTCTTTCCACTTTTCGCCCCCATCAAGGCTGTAATGGGTGTAGGCAAAGTCGGTAACAAGTTTTTCTTCAGAAAGGTTGATATATGAAGTCTCTACCTTTTGGCCATCCTTATCGGTTGCGTAGAGGATGATGTCTTTACTATTATAGATAATACCTGTATCCGTTCCACCTGATGCCCCCGGTAGATGAATATCAATACGTGCTGCACCTTCTGTTCGATACCATTCGTAGTCCCAATCGCCATCGGTACGCATAGCATCAACCAAAACATCGGCAAATCCCACATAAGTTTTTACATAATAAAACTCTCCCAAGTCAATCTCAAGATGAAGGACTCTTGGTTTGGTTTTGTCAGGATTCAATTTGGGAATAGCTTCCGTGGTTTTTATATCATAGAACTTAAAACCTGTGCCATAACCTGCTTCTACCAAATCCAAATCATGCTTGGAGTAAAAAGGACCCTCATTTTTCCCTCCGAAAGATAATGATATAAATTTCTTGGAGCCTGAGCTTACACTTTCACCGGCTTCAAAATCATATTTAATCCGCATAACCGGATCCAGCGTCACGGTAAACTGCACCTTACCCTTTCCTATAGGATTAAGCTTTATCCCGGTAACATAAGTTTCCGTATCATGGTGAAGGACATTGTCCCCGTCATACCAGTCATGATCACGTGTTTCCGAAATATATTCATTATTATATATACCGCTTATGCTAAAATCGCTGACTTTCACCCATTCGCGTTCGGTCTTTACCACATCCACATAAATACGGCTGAACGGGATGTCATAATACTTACTGCTTCCGTATTCATTAGTCCTCTTTATATACTCTTTCGGCAGGGATAGATTCAAATAACCCTTAAAGGTACTCATATTGCTGCCCTTGGTATACAGCCTTACCCCGATCTGATTGTCCCCTGCTTTTGCTGCGGAATTTACATAAAGTGTAATTCCGTTGTATTCGTAGTCATAGGGCTCACTATTTGTATGTTTATAAAATACTTCAAGAGCCTGCCCCTGAGGCAGATCCTTTGCAAGAACATCATCACCAAGGTTTATTGTAAAGGTCATGGTACTTGCCGTAGCAGCCGCATCATCCACTCCCTTTGTTATACTTATATTTTCGGAAATAGTTACATCACCGAGTGTGGGTTCTACTATAGTAAGCATCGTGTCGCCGGATGTATAACCGGAAATCAGATGATTTGCCGAATTAGACGATGCGTTCAGTATATAACCCCGACCGTTAAGCCTATACGGGTAACTTGACTGTTTCTTGGGGGTACCCGTTATTCTTGCACTTATCGTTTTCCCGTCTGCACTGATATCAATAACAGTAGCCTCAAGACCTGTAGCGTTATACAGATGATCGTTCCACCGGCCGGTTTTAGGATCCTGGAAACATAATCCTCTTATAGTGCTTTTGTTCTTAGTTACGCCCTTAAAGGTAATCTGTGAATCGTTTACCTTACCTACAATCTCAAGAGTCACGATAAGATTATCGTCTTCGGTAACAGGTTTTCCCGCTTCCAAGACAGCCTCTGGATAAGTAATCTTAATGTACTCGGTATAAAGCTCACTGCTATCATCCGTAGAAATATCATAGCAAAAATGCCCATTGGTTACGGTCACCTTGCAACCACTCTGATAATCACCTTTTGTAATACTCCTTCGATTATATGAAACTACTCCCGCAGGGATAGTAAAGGCAATAAGATCCCTCGAGCCCTTGGACGGAGTACCCGAAAAAACAATAGTAAAAGTATTATCTCCAATATTTACGGCATTTTTGATCCTTGCAGTAACACCTTCGGGAAATACCGAGCCTCTCGTCGAACCAAACTGGCTCTCATAACAATACAGATCACCGTTAAACCAGTTTGAAATATTATATCCGGCCGAAATCGGAGTTATAAAGTTTCCATCAATATAAACCTGCATCTCATTATTCTGAGTAATGACCTTACCTTTTTCTCCGGACAGTTTCCATCCTGAAGTCCCGCTCTTCTGATCTTTTATATAAAGACCCGCGCCAGCAGCACTAAACCCAGAAGGAACTGACGTGTTTCTTGTAATATTGTATTTAGGGACTGTGTCATGGAAAACTACGGAAGCATATGCATACCAGTCAGACTCATTCTTATCAAAATATATATTCTGAGGAACAAGCTTTATATTATCCTGTGAGGCTCCGTATACAGTACCCGAGAACTTGATCTTCAGGCTTGTGGCGCCAACGTCAGCATCTTCAGTAACGGTGACCTTTAACCCCGCAGGAAGAGGAGTCTCACTACCCATGAACCAGCTGCTTATATCCATACCGCTTAAAATAGGATAAGCCAATTTCGTTCCATTTTTAAAAGTCATCGTGCAACTCTGTTCTGTTATTGCCGAACCAACTGTTCCGGTTACGGTGATATCCATTGCAAAAGTATAGGTAACATCTCTCATCTGGGCATGTGTCTCTATGGCACTATACAAAAATACAGTTATAGCAGAGCATATCACAATCACCAACAATCCCAATATTTTTCTTCTCTTCATACCCATACCTCCTTGTATTTCACATAATTAGCATATCTGTTTTAATCCAAAATTATCTCCGCTGCCGTGACGCCTGATTTGTTCTTCTCTGCGTTTACCACTCCGTATGTAATCTTAAGTTTTGCCTCACTACTTGCTGCGAAGGTTGTGTCATTTTCCGCTCCGCCCTTGGCTGTCGCTTTGAGCCTGATCTTATACTCTCCGCTTGCGCTTACAGCCGGAAGCTTGCCCCACTTGCCGGTCTCAGCATTATATACTTCATACTTATTATCCAGCTTAAGCTTGCCGTTTGATATGGTCAGTGTAGTTGCCTCTATCGTCCCTCTCTTCGGAAGAACTATGGTCTGTGCAGCTGTTGCAGGTTTTTTACCGTCTGCAGGCATCCATATATTTATCGTATTCCTGCTGTCGGTAATATAATTTGATATATCTATGCCGTTCTTTGCCATATCTTCGGTAACAACCACATATTTCCCGGCATAATCATCATAATTCTTAGGTTCCCCGGTAAGCTCTGCCGCATCAGAAGTTATGGTTTCTCCAAAGTAAACTGTCATTCCTTTCTTAACCTTTAAGGTTTCTTTCTTATAATCAGCCTTTACTTTCGGAGCCTTCTGCTGCCCCTTGACAGTGACCTTTGCAGCCTTGCTCGCAGGTGTATCATCTGTAGCTTTGACTCTTACATAATAGGTAGTCGTCTCAGATTTCGTCCCGTTCATTTCCTTAATCTGTATTCCTTTACCCACAGGAAATGAACCGTATCCGTTTTCGTCAACTTTCTTCTTATCCGAACCTACAATCCCTATTTCCAATTTACTCAAATCTTCAGTCATCAAAAGCTTTGAAGCAGTATCTGTCAAAGTCCACTGTCCGGCTGTAGCTCCCGTAGGATCAGCATAAGTAACATAATCCACCTTCAGCTTCGGTGCGGCAGGTCTTGCATTTGTTTTTCCAAACTTATAGATTGTAGCACCATCAGCAGGCTTCTTAGCTTTTTTGTCAAACTTATCTGCAATGCAGAAAGTCATCTCTTTGTTAAGCAGCTTGGCGAACTGTGCGTCTGTAAATGCGCTCTTGACCGCCTTCCAGGTACTTCCGCCGTTAAGGCTGTAGCAGTCATATGAAAGGTCGGTCACCAGCTTCTCTGATGTCAGGTTGATATAGGTATCTTTCTGAGTTTTGCCGGATGCATCCGTCGCATAAATAATGATATCCTCAGCATTATTATATATTATTCCTGAAGCCGGGTCAAGAGTACTGTTACCGTTGTTCGAATTATCCTGTGCCGGCAGTTCTCCCTCGGGAGCAATATTGAATTTACAAACTGTCTCAGGATATACCCGTTCGAAATACTTTCCGTTATAGATGCGAAACTCAAAGTTGGATGTGCTGGGTGAAAGTGCTGTTAGTTCACTCAGATCTATATATAGTTCAAATGTATGTGCACTTGACTCTCCGTCCGCATCCTTGCTGATAGCTTTGGCTGTACGGATCTTATACAGGTGTTCTTCAGGATTCTGAAAATATGGTGAGTCTCCTACCTGCGTGTTATAGAAAGGATTATCGTCACTGTATAGCAGTTTATGGTTACCCTGAGCTTCCTGGAATCTTACAAGATCGGTCACATCATCCCCTACTGCATAATTTTTATCCACATGTATATCTTTCAGGGTAGTAACCGTAAAGTATTTCTTTTCCTTACCGATAGGTGCATAATCCAGGATCGTTATCGGAGTAAGCGTTCCTTCCGAATCCATAAGGAAAGTATCAACATATTTTCTTGTTACACTTCCCGACAATACTATTTCTGAACAGGTTGCACAGTAATCCAAATGTTCTTTAACATCTAAATATATACCGCCAACTTCAAAGTAATACGCTTCCTGAGTGCCATATGTACTTGCCTTTGTCAGATACTCCGCAGGCATGGCAAGTTCTACAAATCCCGTATAATCCTTATACGGATATTTTGCTAAAACCGTTACATATAGCTTTTTGTCGCCTTTCTTTGCCTCTCTTGAGACTTTAATAGTAAAAAGTGAGCTTTCAACAGCGGAAATTATAGTCGCATGGTTCTGTAGATTCTCGTGTGTATAGCCGCTTAAACCCAACTCTGTTCCCACTGAAAAGTCTCTGGCTAAAGTATCATCACCCAATGTGATAACAACTTCCTGATTCTCAACTGTCGGTAGTAACCATGGTTTTGTAGATGTGATCTTCACCGGAGCAGACAGCTGAAGATGAGGCTCAGGTTGAACTATCACAAATTCCCCTTCATTTTCAAGGAAACCCGGCACATAATTCCCGGCATTGCTGCGAGCGGCCTCGATGGCAAACGGATAAATGCCCACAGAATAAGGAAGAAGTACTAAATACTTTGCGCTCACTCTTCCTGTAAGCAATACCTTGAACTTGGTCTGGTCATTGTTTATTTCACATACCTCTGCGTCAAGCCCTGTATATGTGGATACACAATCTGACGGCCGGTATTTCCAGACGCCACCTTCCTGGTATTCTTCATAATGGGTCAGAAGCGGTAATTTATCACCCACTTTAATATCCTTAAACTTTAGTTTCTCACCGGTTCCTGTATATCCGACTATCTCATACTCCGCGATCAGCTGATCTTCTGCGGTTATAATCGAACCATTAGGTATCTTAATATTGGGATATGTCACTCTTATGAACTGTGAATACAGCTCTGAATAATCATCATAATCAATATTATATGCATATTTTCCGGTGACATTGGTCACTCTGAGCGGATCCACAGTATATGCCTTGCTGCCAGAGTTTCCGGAATGACAGCATATACCTTTTGGAATAGTAAATGCTATAAAATCCTTTGATCCCTTAGCAGGCTTACCCTTAAACACGATGGTAAATGAATTATCTCCAATATTAACCGCCTTCTTTAGTTTTGCAGTAACTCCATCCGGCAAAAAAGATGTTGTAGTGATGCCCAGCAAAGAATTATATCCCCAGGTCTCACCAGTAAACCATGATGAAATATCCTGATCTTTGCCAAGGCTTGTAATCATATAACCATTAATATATACTGTAAGCTCATTGTTCGATGTAATTTCAACATTTTTCTTAGCACTAAGCTTCCATCCGGAACTGCTGTTTCCCGTCAGCCCGTCAGAATTCTTAAAATATATACCGTTTCCTACCGCACCTGTTCCCGAAGGTTGGGTAAAATCCGATTTAACAATATTAAAATTTGGTTTTGTATACCCAAAGGATACATTTGCCCATGCGTACAGATCGGTTTCATCATCATCAAAAAACGTATTTCTTACACGCATAGCCATATTATCCTGAGATGCTCCGTATGCGATGCCGGTAAACTTTATCTTAAGCCCGGTTGCTCCGACCAATGCATCCTCCGCAATTACAACTCTAAGTCCGGGAGTAAGTATGGATTCTTCACCGGCAAACCAGTCAGTGATATCCATATCCTGTAACATTGCCTTTTTCAAAGTAACTCCGTTTTTAAAGCTTATGGTATATACTGTGTCAGTTATCTCCTGACCTGCTGTACCTGAAATAGTATCTAAAAAAGAAAACGCATAGGTCTTTTCATAATTCGAAAAAGCATGAACCTCTTCTGATTCGAGCATGGCAATGACTGATATCATACAGAACAACAATAGCATAGTTCTTATAAAGTTTTTTCCTATAACATTACTTATACTGTTCATCATAAGTGTCCTGCCTCCCTGCTTTTTCCTCACCATTATTTCTAATTCAGAAGATTCATGCTTTTACTTTGCTACCCTCTAGGCTTCTGTAAATCACAGTACTTAGTTTACAACTATCTCAGCTGCCGTAACGCCTGATTTTTTCTTTTCTGCATCTACCACTCCGTATGTGATCTTAAGTTTTGCCTCACTGCTTGCTGCATAATCCGACTGATAAGCCGGCTCTATACCCGCTACAATCGTATGGTTCTCGTTACCAAGACCTTTATGTACGGACATGGTAAAGTAATACGTTGTAATCTCCTGCATGACAATACCCTCGATATCCCCGCCGGTCTCGCTTACGATCTCCACATAAACATTGCTGAAATTGCTTATGGCGCTTGCCTCTTTTGAAGGTAAAGAAATAAGCATGCTCATCATCAGAAGAACCATCAAAACAGATCATCCGATAATCCGCATCCTCTTTTCGCTAATACTATTCTTACTTTGCATCATCCATGATCTCATCATAAGCACTCTCCTTACTTTTTTAACAGTTAAGACTCCTTTTTGCTCAGAATACCTCATATAAATTTATAATCGGCATATAATTCAAAATAATTAATAACATTAAACCCGGTCCTTTTTCGTACGTATTCGGTAAGCCGGATGTTTTATTTTGTCTTAATGCTAAACTAATGTTCTATGGACAGACTTTCAGCAATACATACAACTACAGGCGGGATCAAAATCCCGCCTGAATCATATCTCACGATCTGCTTCAAGTCTGATCTCCGGACCCACTGCCTGAACCACTGTCAGCACCCGAACCGGAATTTTCACCCGAGCCGGAATCTGTTCCGCTGCCTATTACTATGGAAGCTGCCGTGATACCGTTTTTATGCTTTGCAGTATCCCATTCACCGTAGGTTATCTTAAGTGTTCCCTCTAAACCTGCTGCGTATGTCGTATCGTTTTCCTTTCCTGCTTTTACAGTCATTTTAAGCCTTATCTTATATTCGCCGGATTCTGTAACCTTGGGAGCTCCACCCCATTTTC
Organism: Lachnospiraceae bacterium; assembly: GCA_016290905.1. Taxonomy (GTDB): domain Bacteria; phylum Bacillota; class Clostridia; order Lachnospirales; family Lachnospiraceae; genus RUG11977. The sequence continues at coordinate 59,582 of JAEEVO010000003.1, forward strand.
CTTTAGCGGGATCGTAAACCTCATACTTCTTGTCAAGAGTCATCTTTCCTTTTGCACAAGTTATGGTTTCTGCTGCGATCGGAGCTCTTGCGGCAAGCTTTATTGTCTGGATGGCCGACGCCGGTTTCTTTGCATTAGCTGCAGTCCAGATAAGCACGGTATTCCTTGTATCGGTAATATATGCGGATATATCGACTACCTTTCCGCTGTCACCACCTTTTACAATCTTTCCTGCATAATCTTCATATGTAGCTGCATTTTCCGAAAGTTCAGTCAGCGAACCCGAGATTTCCTCTCCAAAGTAAAGTATCTCTCCCTTTTTAAGCTTGATTGATTCTTTCTTATAATCTGCCTTTTCCTTCGGAGCTTTCTGCTGCCCTGTTACAGAAACCTTAGCAGCCTTGCTTGCAGGCTTTGTTTCTGTTGCAGGAATCCTAATGTAATAAAGATTCTTAGGTGTCTTTCCATTTTCAAGACCTCCAATGGTGAGACCTCCCTTAGTGGGCCATATGCCGTAACCGTTTTCATCAACTGTTTTTCCTGATGCTATACCAATCTCATATGTCTCTCTGAGCTCAGCAGCTGTATATACCGTTCCATCGGCTTTGGTAAGTATAAACTGACCTGTAGTAGCACCGCTCGGATCTTCCCAGGTTACATAGTCTACCTTGAATTTTGGTGCTGCGTCAGGTTTCTCTGTCTTGGAGAAGGTAAGGATAGTCGCCTTATCCGAAGGCTTCTTGCCCTTTGCATCCAGTTCATCAGCTATCGCAAAAGTCATGCCCTTTGAAAGGAGCTTGGCAAACTGTTCATCTGTTAGCTTAGCATCAACCTTTTTCCACTTAGTACCGCCGTCAACGCTGTATGCCTTGTAGTCCATATCGGTAGTAAATGTTTCTTTGGTCATGTTGATGTAGGTAGTCTCAACCTTTGTGCCGGATGCGTTCTTAGCGTAGATGATCACATCCTCACGCTCGGTGTAGTCGATTTCCTGACCGGCCTTGCCGTAAGCACCTTTACCCTGAGAAATCTTTATCACTGCATCGGGATTAGGATTAATCTTAATCTCACCATATCTTTCAACACCGTTATTAAAGTTTTCATAGCTGAAAGTAACCGCATTTTCAAGATTGAAAACAGCTTCCTTTACGGCAATATAACCTGTCATGTGGAAAACAACGCTCCTGGGAGTAACTTTTACAGGTTCCAAATTCAATCCAAGTGCCTTAAATTCATCACTTACTGTATATTTGAGAGTCTCTATAGTAAGAGAATCCTTCATTAAATTATTAGAGTAAACAGATGTCTTTACGGTAATATATGTATCAACTTGATCTCCCTTTTTCCCACTAATTAATGCATTATCTACCTCAAGCTGAAGAGGATTCATAATAACAAGCTTACCCTGTTTTTCTTCTATCTTATCAATGACAACCGTTGTATATCCTTCTGCTTCACCCTGACCAATAAGCAGATTCTTGGGAACAAAGAAGGATAATGGATACTCTCCGATAGAATAAGGAGTTCCTTTGATAGAAAGATAAAACTGCTTCTGAGAGCTCAACTGTGTTTCATTGGCCGTATTACCAGTGTTCTGATAATAATCTGCCGGATTGAAACCTAATATAATCAAATGGTCTTCAGGTCCCTCTGCTCCTCCGGGTGAGTATAAAAAGCCTTCTGCACTTGTGGTATCAAGATTTCCTTTCTGATTTGAATATAACCAATTGTTTTCTAAAGCCTTAATAGTTCCACTAATAGCACTAGCTTTTCCTGACAAGTAACCTTTATACAAGTAAAAGTATGCTCTCGGAGCATTTACTTCATTATAAGTACTATCTGCTGTCTTATTATAAATTTTCGGATACATGTATAGATTTGCACTGTTTGCTACCATATACGGTTCTTCATTTTCTAATCCGGTAATGCTAAACTTAACATTAGTGTTAGTGTTTGTAACAGGATAATTCTGCCAATAAACTGAGGCATCTTTTTTAGGCCTTAAAATATACTGAGCCGGTATAACCGGATTCAAAGCACTATAACACCCATATCTGGGAATACCCGATAATTTTACTGTACAGGTTTTATCACCCTTCTTAACATCTGAGACTAAAATAGCAGTAACATCTACCGGAAGCTGTTTCGAAGTCCCGGAGAACCATACCGACACATCAGTTCCGGCAGGAAGATCAAGTGCAAACATCGCTTTTTTAAGTGTTAAAGTAAACTGTGTGTTAAGCTCTGTCTGTCCTGCTGTGCCTTCAATTTCTTTCTGATCGCAAGTCAACGTAACTGACGTACTTCCTGTTTCTGTAGTAGTAATATTCCATTTTCCAGTTGAACTAAAAGGAACATTTTTATCCGTAAATCTTATTCCGCTTGTTCTGGTTGCAAACATCTCAGGCGACAAATATACGTTTATTTTATTTTGAGACGGTGAAATCGGTGTTCCTGATACCTCGCAGATCAGCTTTGTATCTGTACATTCGATAACGCTTATAGTTATTCCAAGAGGTGCATAATAGTATTTTCTGTACAATCCGTCTTTATATGTATCACCCCATGTATCTTCTCTAAAATAATAATCCACAGATCTGGTACCATCACCTGACCAACAATCCCACAATCTGAAGTAGTCAGTAATATCTTTCCCTTCATAGAGTGCCACCGGATCAAATGTACCATCCGATACCGTCATCTCTATAGTCTGCGGCTCCATTTTCTTTCCGACTTCGCCTTCAATTGTAACTTCGCTTACAGTAACCGTCGTAGCTGCAGCCGCACTTGCCTCCTCCGACTTCCCGATGAAGCCTGACACGTCCATGCCGACTGCCATAACAAAAGCCATAACAAAGGCTATGAACCTCCTGCCTGTAAGCTTTCCGTTCCTAAACATCTTGCTCTTTTCTCTTCTTTCTTCCATAAACCACCTTGTCCTTTCCGCCCACATCCTTGTGTGCTGTAGATTTTCAAAAAACACATAGATATCCTTAAAACATAAAACCAGTTATGTTTTATATCGGATATTATATCAAAAAAATAACCCGAAAACATCGTTTTCGGGTTGAACGGTCGATTTTGGAGACCGAACGGTAAAGTACTCACGTTGCACTTCCAATAGTGATCACTCCGCTCTCAAATACATCTACGGTCTTATCAGCATGGGTGACTGCGATGAGGACACGTACCTTAGTTCCGTCAGCAGTTCCCTTGGGTGCTGTTACGGTGAATTTGCCATTTTTGTACGAGGTCTTAATCTTAGGCTTAGTAGAGGAATCCAGGCTGAACTTCTTTCCATTTGCTACCTGATAACCTTCACCCTCTTTAAGAGCTGTGGTCACATAAACCTTTATCTTGTCGGTAGGTGTGCCCGAAGCGCTGCAAACAGCCTCTATTTCAAGCTCCTTGGCTACGGCTTTATCAGCTGCGGAATCCATCTGAACTGCGGTATCAAGCCCTGAGAAAGACTTAACCGCATTTGCAACCATAACGGTGATCGTGGCTTTCTTTCCTGATTCGTTACATACTATGTTTATCTTGACCTTCTTGACTTTTCCGTCCGATGGAGCCTTACTTAAGCTTATGGTAGCGCTCTGCTTATCACTGGAAGGCGTGACATTAAGCAGACCATCCTTATCTGCGGATGTATCCCATGTAAACGTTGAATATGCCGAAAACTCCGTTCCGTCCGCGTTTACGAAGATGCTTTCTTCATCGCCCATATTCAGCATGATGCTCTTTACAGCACCGCTCTTTTCTCCCTTTGATGTCTTTGTCAGGTACAATTTTTTAGGAGCTATACCTACTTTTACATCAAAGTATGCTGAAGCCTTAATCTCTTTCTTTTTATCTACCGCTGCGATCCAGACTCTTGCAATTCCGGCCTCTTTACCTGCTGTGACCGTTATATTGCCTCCTTCAGCACTGCTCTTAAAGGAAGCCTTTGCCAGATTGCTCTTCTTAGCCTTACCCGAGACGTATGCACCTGATGCCTCCGTAACCGCAGTATCGGTAACGCTTACCACCCACTTGCAGTCCTCGGGAAGCTCAAGCTGAAGATCACTCAAAGCTTTAGTATATGTCTTATTATAGACACTCTTTGTGCTGTCATTCTTATCCTTGACGTCCTTGCCGTTGACCCAGATGTCAGGCTTACCGGCAGGATCCGGAGCAGATCCGTTTCCGTTCTCTCCTTCACCGCCATCATTTCCCTGATAGTCATCTCCGCTAGTCACATTATTCTGATTTTCTTCAGCAGCACTTTCATAAATCTTAAAGCTAAGGTAAGTGTGTGCAGGATCAAACTGCGGCATATTCTCTCCCTCTACTTTAAGGGATATAGTTCCTTCGCCTGCGCGGATCGCATATATATGTGACCTCCGAAATACTAACTGTGTTTTGTTAACATATGTATACTGTGAAACCCTTGTTATATCAGAGTATGACATGCTTTGGTCCAGCGTTATCAATCTCGGTTGATCTGCAGGTGCAGGTTCTGAGAAAATATTCTCTGATGAAGTATAAGTAATAAACGGATAACCATTCTGGCTCTCCTCAAAGTTCATATTTCCTATTATTACCGGGAAATATATATACGTAAACTGATGTTCCTGACCGATGGAATCCAGCCATACTTCATTGTAATCAATCAATTTACCGTTTTCCGGTTTCTGCATGGGTATCGATTTTGTATTGTACGCACCGGTAAATCGGGCTGTCACTATCATCGGCTTGCCAATAGCATTAAAATCGTCACCGGTCAGAATATAGTAAACGGCCTTTGCATTAACAGCAGCAACTACTTCTCCCACGAGATTCGAGTACTTACCTCCTGCCTGATTTCCGCTCAGGGCGCTTAAAGGAACGCTTACCTCTATCGGATCTGTGCAGGAATAGCCACTGGGAGTGATCTTCTCAATCTTGTTCTGACTGTTTACTTTCGCGAACTGAACCTTAATGGTTGAAGTTACGCCTGCCTTAATGCTCTCTTTTACGATCGCACGAACACCATAAGGCTTGTTTGTAAGCCAACTCGTAATATCATCGCCGCGCGTGAACGCTCTGAAGGTATCTCCGCTGACTGTGATTGAGAAGCCTTCGGTATCTTCGAGCACGCTGCCCATGATACCGTTTATGGAACAGTCACTTAAGGTCGCAGTAAGCCCTTTAGCCTTTGATACATCAGGATTTAAAGCGGTGGTGAATACCTGCAGGATATCATATACAGAACCCGCGGGCAAGGTTATATCATGCCATGTGCTTCCGCTCTTAATCTGGAGTTCAACAGGTACATCATCTATGGACTGTACTGCTTCGTTAAAGTCCTTTGCCAGATATACCGAAATCGTCTTAGCTGTATAAGTACCTTTTTCGATGTTTTCTCTAGATCTAAACTTATAACCCGAAAGAGGCGTTCCGTCCTTGAACCTGATAAAATCAATCTCTGCTTTGGCACTTACTTTGTTCGATATAGTGATATTGGGCAGATAGATCAGGAAATCTTTTTCGGGAATGTCATATGCCGATCTTGTCTCCACGCCGGGAGTTCCGCTCTCAACCACCACATACTTCTGTGATGTAATGCTTCCCTCTACCTTAAGAGGCTTTGTATCTATTGTTGTAAGGAACTCCTCGTATGGAAGTTCCGGCGTATCTGTGCCGAGGCTCCTGTCAAATGCATATCCAAAAGAAGACTCATTGACCGTAATGGTAATATAAGTCTGGGATATAACTCCGTCACAGAGGTGCTGTGTCCATGTCTGTCTACCGTTAGCATCTATATTTTCTTTTTCAAGACTCAGGTACTGACCCGAAAGTAACTTGAATTTTACTTTGTAAGTTCCGGCCTGCTCGGGTTTTCCCTTTAAATACACCTTAAAGCTTTCCATCCCGCCCGAATACACCGACTTCGAATAAGCCTTTACGCCGCTGGGAAGGCCGGAAAAATACTGGGAAACATCACTGTCTTTGCCGAAGCTGAGAGAATTAGCCATGCGATACTTTGTTTCAAAACCGGTTTCATCCACTCCACCGAATATGCCTACTTCAATAGCGTCAGTTCCCGAATAAAAATTGAATCCCTGCTGGGCTTCGTAATCGCCTCCGGTAATATAAGCCACTGCATCCGGAATAGTAGGTTTATTAAAGTAGAATGCAGCCTCGTTGTTATATTTGGATTTTATCCTGACATCGGCATCCGTGTAATCCTCAAACAGAAACATGATAAATTTTAATCCGCCGGTTTTCTGAGGCGTTCCAGTCAGCCTTATCTGGAAATAATCTTCACCCGCATTAAATCGCTCGACTTTAGCCAGAATGCCGTACTGTTCCATGGCATAAAGACCTTTACTGTCAACCAGCAGGCCGTTTAGAGAGAGCGCCCCCTTTGCAAGTGTTTTTTTAAGTTTGCAATTATGGAGACGGAAGGTAACGACAGTCGAGTCATCCTCTGCCAGAGGCACGCCGACTACACCGCTGACATGTACATTGTCAACAGTCAATTCAGGCTCGTTTCTATCGCCCGCTATAACATACCTATACTTAAAGTCTCCGCCGCCGACAAACCATGCCTTTTCATAACCGCATTCAGCCTTAGGCGAACCTGACTGCGATACATATCCGTCCGCTGGGATTTCAAATGCCAAGCAATCTCTCGAACCGTATATCGGCGTTCCGTAAATTATAAAGGTTATGCTTCTGTCTCCGATGCTTACAGCGTTTTTTATCTTCGCATGCAAGCCTTCGGGAAGCTTACAGTATATCCATTCCTCATCGTTCGCATAATCCAGATAGTACCAGTCATAACTTCTGAACCAGTCTGAAACGTCCATATTTGCCGGAAGACTTGTGATAAAGTTTCCTCCCTGGATATTATAAGTAAACTCTACAGGAGTAATAGGCACGCCTGCTTCACCTTGAATTTTAAGCTGATCTACAGACATCTTCGGTCCAATGCCCGACCATGCATTTCTATTTATATCAAGCTGGATACCATAGCTTGTCTCCGCTGTCTGATCAAGTATTTTCTTGTGTTTCGAATCAAGAGAATTATAGAAGGATTCGGAACAGAAAAATTTCTCGGAGAGATTAAAAGGAAGATACCAGTTGCCTCCCATGATAGGCTTACCGCTGATCTTAAATCTGGCAGTAGTATCACCTGCATGGATTGCATCTGCTACCGTAATTTTCAATCCTGTAGGAAGGATCTTAAATTTATTATCATATTCATTTAATACGCCCATAAACCATGATGTAGCATCATAACCTACGGCATAGTCCTGCTGAAATTTCGGATCTACACCGTCAACATAATACATTTCATGCGTATCAAGGCACCTGTGCACAGTTATGGTAAAATAATAAGGCGTTATCTCCTGCCCTACAGTTCCCACGATCTTCCCGGGAGTCTCGTTGATAATATCGGCATAAACGTTACAGAAATTCGACGCCGCCTTCGCTTCCTTTGAAGAAGCCAGTGCTACTGAAAGCATAATGATAAGTAATGCAAAAATGCTTCCAAAAAAAGTCCTTGTCATATAATTATTCGAGTTTTTTATTCTTCCGTTCATATAAGAACCTCCTTGTCCTGTCAGATCCCAATGATTGACCCATCTGAATATGGCACTATCACCCCCAAAAACGCCTTCAGCGTTTCCCCGGTTAACAAAACGATGATACTTATCTCTTATTTTGTTATATCGGTAATTATATCAAAAAAATAACCCGAAACATAGCGTTCCGGGTTGAACGGTCGATTTGGAAGGATGAACGGTCGAGGTCTCCAATCCGAGTGATCACTCCGCAAGCGTCACATTTCCGGCTGCATCGATGCGGGCAAGTTCAACCAATGTTACCTTCTTGGTATAACTGTTGGTGAAGGCTGCTACGATGACTGCGGGTGCTCCGGCATCCTGACCGGCGGTCAGGTTCAGCTTTCCGGTCTTTGCATCGAATTTTGCCTTAACCGTTGCTCCACTGTCAGCTGTCACTTTCTTACCGTCACTGCTAGGCGTTACAGATGTTTTTCCGACATATATCTTAATCTTATCAGTTGTAAGCGCTACATTTTCAATATGTGTTTCGGGAACCAAAGTCAGAGAAACCGTATCTTTTTTCTTTTTAAGCTCATACTTATCCGAAGTTCCGGTAAGCGAGGCACCTGTTGCGGAGTTTCCGATAACAACCGTAAGGGACGCTTTCTTGTTGCTCTCATTGCATACAATTTCCAGCTTCACCGAAACCGTCTTACTCTTCTCACGGTCATAATCCTTTGCCGTAAAGGTGAAGTAGAAATTGCCGGCGTCATCCTGCTGTGCTTCGGTAATGCTCAGATATTTTCCCTGCTCGGTCTTTGCGGTCTTAACCGTATATGTACAGTCTTCATCAGCCTCTCCGTCCTTTACAAAAGGTGAGATATACACCTTAACCGTATCACCCACGTCAGCACCGAGCTTTTTAACCGCATCATCCTTTGACTGCGAGCCTGCCTTTTGTACAAGTGTAAGCTTAGAAGGCGCCGCAAGGATATCCACTCCGTATTCCTCATAGGTCATGCTGCCCGTATCGCATACGTATACAAACACTTTTCCGGCCTTCTTGGCCGTAACCACTCCTTTGCCGTTTACAGAAGCACTTTTCGATTTTTCAACACCAAAGGAAACAGTATGCTTTACAGAATCGAATTTTGGTACCAGTGCCGTATCAGAAACAAACCACACAAGCTTTCCGTTCTTTGTCTTTTTCTTGGAATCCGTCCATGTAGTCGCCTTGAGCGATGTGGTAATAGTATATGTTTTCTTTTCCTTGATACCGTTCTGCCAGATAACAGCATCCGCAGAAGATTCTCCCGTACCGACCGTTATGACGCATTCTGCGGAAAGAACCTTCTCTGCGCCCTTAAGGGTTGATGAATATACTATAGCCTTTAGTATGACTTTCCCGTCCTTAAGACCTTTTAATGACGCACTCCTTCCGTCGGTCTTAAGCTTTACATATCTTTTTGCGGTATAGGTGTCTTCCGGATCAAATGTCGAGATTTCCCACAATATCCTGTCATCGCTGTCCTCAGCTATAATTGCAGTCAGTTCCGCCTCAGCGTCAACGTCCAAGGAAAGTTCCGTTTTTTCAAAGGATATCGCCGTCGCCGGCTTTGAGATAACCGGAGCGAGAAACCGCATAACATAACCGTACGGAGTCACACTGTAAGAATAAGTACCGGTAATCTTTTCTCCCGTTATATGAGGAGCAACATATTTTATGAAATTGCTTTCCTGTCCCTTAGGGAATGCGGCGTAAACATAATCACATTCCGGGTATCTGTTTGCCAATATTTCTGCTGCAAAGGCTGCTCCGCGTTCCTCATCTATACTGTTGGCAGTATAGCATTTAAACTTTCCGAAAAAAGAGTCTTCGATCTTATCTGCAAATGCCGGCAGAGCGTACAGTTCTTCCCTCCCCGAAGTATCGGGAGTATGATCCTTAGAGAAAAGAGATACCGGCATGAAGAAGTAAGTATATTTAGTATTGTTAAAGCCCAAAGGATCTTTTTCGTTAGGATCATCCCATGTAACATCACAGAGATACCACGCGTCATTGTATTTTACGGCATTCCATGCATGAGCCTCATTTTTTCCTTTGCCGACAATATATATATTGGGTATCCCTGCAAGATTCAGCAAATATTCGAAAGTCTTGGCATACCCTTCGCACACTACTCCGTCCCCGGTAAATACTCCGGCTATGGAATGAGCCCACATTGAATTCTCCGGCTGTCCGCTTGCATCATAAGCATAATCAATATTTCCGATGATGATATCATGTGCCTTAAGCGCAGCATAGAACACATCTTTTTCGTTCTTGACAGCGTTTATTTCATCCACCCATGACTGTAAATTTTCCGCTATTGCATCATCAGTTTTTTTCCTGGATGCATAGGTATAAAAATCCGAAGCTACAGATAATATAACGCTGCAGGAGTCCTCTCTCACTTTATATGAATACCCGCTTGATATCCAGTAATACTTGGGATTCGAATAATAGAACCTGGTCGCAGTCTCAAGAAGAGCTTCCTTTGTAAACGTTTCCCCTTCAGCATAATTATATGTTATCGTTATCTCAGAGTTTTCAGCTGTCAGATCGGTCTTATACTGCTCACTTGCCATGAACTCTTCGCACTTTTCCCCAATGCTGTTGAACAGTTTTTTCTGCACTGCCGACAGACTTGCATATCCATACTCGTTTCCACCTGTACTCTCAAGGCTGTACAGTGACGAATCGGTATTGGCTATAAAGAAAGTACTCTCATGGATTGCTTCGTCTTCCTGTTCCTCGATACTTGTCCCAACAGGAACAAGGGCAGGTTCTTCATCTGCCTTTGCTTCAACGTTTATGTAACATATGGTAAACAGGAGTGTAAATATCAGTGCTCCAAATATCAATCTTATATTTTTCTTCATAAACACCTCCGTGTATTGGGTGGTTGTCAATATATCATAATTAAGTGATTTTCTTTATTCCTATAAATATGATATCGGTTGTTTTGCGGGAAATGTTAAGACGAAAAATATAAATATCAGAATACTTTACCCAAAATGGCTTCACAAATAAAAGAAGCCGCCCCGGTTCAACAAACCGAGCGGCTGATTCAAGCTTTTGAGCCTTAAAGACAGTTCTTAAATCGCTTCTAAAAGTGCCAGTTTCTTTTTCAAATCTTCGATTTCCTCTTTTAAATCATCGTTCTCTACTATCAAATGTTCCTTTTCCTTTTTCAGGACATCCAATTCATCGCACATAATGTCGTATTCCGTCCTTATCAGCTTAACCTTTCTCATATCGTCCACTTCCTTTCTTATGTTATCAAACTTCGATGTTAATTGACCAAATACCTGATATAGGTACTCTGTCAGATCAATTATCTGTTTTGAATTTATCACTCCTTTATCAAGCAAATCTTCAAGCCTGACATGTATCTCGTTCAAAAGAGCTTTAAATCTTTCAAGCTTCCCACTATCATTACTCATTTCAGAGTATTCTTTATCACTGAAAACAAATGCGTAGAACGGTAACAATATCAGAAGTCTCTTTTGAAAAATATCATCAAGCGAATAATCCGTAATTCTTATGATAGGAACATTTATGTTTAATTTCTCTTTATCTGCTTCAAAAACAACTTTAAAAGAACCCTTCTTTACCGACTCAGCTCTCAACATGATCACACAAGACTTTGGCAGATTCACTATCACGCCTTCATCTGTCATCACCATGTTTTCAAAACCATATCCTACCGAGTACTTTGCTATCCTGATGATAATATTATTTCTTGCCCACGTTTCACACTCCACATGATAGTCTCCACTATGAACAGTTTCTCCGCTATCATCATACAGATTAAACAAGGCATCCATTTCCTCTCGTTTTAACGATCCATCATTTTTTTCGACTACAACTTTTCCGGGTTTAAAACTCACCCTTGTGTTCTCAGAATAGTTTTCTTTAAAGGCTTCGTTGACAAATATTGGCAAAAATTCTTTTAGAGCATTTGAAGTACTCCAAAATACAGAGTCAAAAACCTTTTCATTGTTCAATAATTTTTTATTAGCCATTTTCCTCCGTTCTGTACGAAAACAAAGGAAAACCCTGCCAGATGTGGTTCTCCATGTCCCGTACTATTATGTTCTCTTTCAAGCAGGGAAAGAAAAACCACATTCAAAAAAATATGCAGGATAACCATACAGGTATTTGAG
>JAEEVO010000145.1 GCA_016290905.1 Lachnospiraceae bacterium
TGAGCTTATAGCCCTTATCGCCCACACAGGCATTGGCCTTCGGGAGCCGGTCCAGCCTCTTTTTATTGGGGTCTGCCGTTCTTACGGGCACTTTGTCATAGCTTTTTTCAACAGCGCCGTTAACATACCGGGGGCTCAGGCGCATGAACCCGCGGACCGGCGCGCAGGCCTCTTCGCACTGTGCCGTGATCTTAAGCTCATCCAGAATAAAGCTGCCTGCCTTAACGGCGCTCCTTACATCGCTCCCCACAAAAAAATCATATTCCCCGGGCTCGCACACGTAGGCGGATCTATGCCCGGTGACGCCGCCGTCGTCATATGATGACATCATGTAATCCGGTATCTTAAATTCAAGTTTTTGGCTCTCTCCGGTAGCAAGGAGCGGGGTCTTCCCGAAGGCACAGAGCACCCTGGCAGGTTTTCCGAGGAGCCCCTGAGGCGCTTTCAGATACACCTGTACGACCTCCTTGCCGCTCACCGCGCCGGTATTCTTAACATTTACCGTTATATGGGTTTCTTCACTCTCCCGCTCAAAAGAGCATACATCGATGCTGAAATCCGTATACGACAGGCCGTATCCGAAAGGATAAAGGACTCTGTCCGGAGCAAATGTCTCAAAATAACGGTAGCCTACATAGATATCTTCGGTCTGGAGATTCTCTTTCTCCGACCCGAAATTCGAGGTCGACGGATAATCGCTTATGTTTTCCGCGATGGTATCGGCCAGTTTTCCAGACGGATCGACCTCTCCCGTCAGCACATCAAGAACGGCGTTACCGCCCTCCTGACCGCCCTGCCATACGTAAAGAACGGCTGAGGGGTTCAGCTCCTTTACCCATTTCATATCTATGATATTGCCGACATTCAGCAGAACGACGGTCCGCTCAAAAGCCGCGCAGACCTTTGCCAAGGCCGCGGTTTCCTCTTTGGTCAGAAGATAGCTGCCCTCTTCGTTTTTGTTGTCCTGATCCTCGCCGGCGGTCCTGCCGATTATGAATACCGCCGTATCTGACTCCTGTGCGGCACTTTTTACCAGATCGTCATCGAGCGGCATTTCCTTCTGAAACCAGGGTTCCGACGCCCATCCTGCACCGCGCTCGTAAGGATTTTCCTCAACAAATCTCTCGTATGCCGCTCTCACCGTCTTATTGACCGTAAGTTTCCCGCTGTTCTCCAGGGCTTCGTAGATGCTGACAACATAGTCCGGGTTTACCATCCCGCCCGATCCGGTACCGCACCTGTAGTAGTTCATCTGGCACCTGCCGAATACAGCTATTCCGGCATCCTTTTTAAGCGGAAGCGCTCCGTCATCATTCTTTAAGAGCACGATCCCTTCCGCCGCGGCAGCTCTCAGTGTTTTCTTAAACTCCTCAGCATCCCATGTCTTTCCCATATATCCTCTCCTTAATGCGCCTATGCGCGATCCGTCCGGCGGTGTTGTCCTTCGATGGTGCCTGTCACCTTAGTCCAACCTCCCCAAGGGTTCAGACGAGCTCCAGCATATCCTGCGGATTTTCCGCAGCCTTCACTTTATCCATTGCGCGTACGATCACGCCCTTCTCGTCGATAAGATAGGTGGTCCGCACGATACCCATCGTGACCTTGCCATAATTGTTCTTCTCTTTCCAGACATCATATGCTTTCAGCACATCAAGCCCCGTATCGGAAAGCAGTGTAAAGGGAAGCCCGTATTTTTCTTCGAATTTCTTGTGCGACTCGACTGTATCCCTGTTGATCCCGATTATCACAGCTCCTTTTTCACGAAACTGCGGATATCTTTCCGCGAATCCGCAAGCCTGTTTCGTACAGCCGGATGTGTTGTCCTTCGGATAAAAATACAGTATTACTCTCTTGCCCCTATACCCGGAAAGAGAATGGAGTTTCCCGTCCTGATCCGGCAATGTGAAATCCGGCGCTTTAGTTCCTTCTTTGAGCATGGTGATCAACCTCCTATACTTAATGATATCATTATAGCATAAGTTGTCTCAAATACGTATTATACTCATGAATTCCGAAGCCATCGCATAGAATACCTCCCATAATGCAGAAAACCCACTGTAGTTGGACCAGACTACAGTGGGTTTCCTTATTATGTTGATATTCATTTTCTGTTGCAGACTAAAAGTAGTCCATGTTTTCAACCCCTTTCATACTTTGTAGTTACTCAGGGTTATAGTATATTATCATATTTATTTACTATCACAACGAATCGTACCATTTTTTTCGAATTGTTTTACCAAGTCCCATTGACTATACTTACAGTGTTTTCTATTAGTCGGAGCAGGATACCAGTATTTAGCTTTCTCATTCATTGCTGTTATTACTTCTAGCATATATCTCTCTTCAACCGAATCCTCTTTCTTTAGAACTACAAACTCAAGCACTTGGTATTTTACTGATATTTGTGAGTATTTCGCGTCATATCTATTTATTTCCCCCCTACCTATAAAATCATCTGCACTCCATTCCCTAAACCTCTTAAATTTTGTACTATTTTCAGGTATATCTTTAGGATTCATTATTATGCTAATACCACTACTTATCTCATCTTTAATACATTGGGTCTCTGCCACCTCTAGCCCGATCCATGTGTCTGTTCCCGCGACTTTCCCCCGCAGATACCATACGCCTGCGCAATTATAATCGTGCAAAGTATTATTTTCTGCTAATTTCCATTTCGAATCGCTGTTCTTGTATAATGAAACTATTATTGCGTGTTCCATTGTTTCTCTTTTATTTACTGTATTCCTACTCATCTTCCTCAACTATTTTAATAATTTGCTCGCTAGCCCAAGCTGTTTTAGTCTTTTCACCATTAATGTAGATTTCATACCATAAACCACCATTATCGGCATACTCAATATTTCCTGTTCCGATAAATACCGTTCCCGGCTTTGCGGTCATTACTGCTTCAGTTTTGGAACTTGGACCTTTTCTTATATTTGCCTCATTCTTGGCAATTATTACCATTTTTATCTCGCCTTCAGATATTTTACTTATGTCACTATTCGCTACTGACACTGAAGAAGATCCTGCTTCTGAGACTGTCGGTTCCGACTTTTCTCCCTCGTTCTCTTTGTCTTTGCCAGGTATTATTATCATAAGAATTATGAAAATAATAACAGGAGCCATTATTATCTTTCCCAAACAAGAATACATGTCTCCGCTCGATGCCCCGCGTGTACGATTTTCCTTTCTCGGAACAGAATACCTTATGCCTCTTTGATTTTGTAGGTTAGATGTTCGTACTAATTGCGTCAGCTTATCCCTATCCCATAGAACAACTCCTGTTTCTGAAGCAAAAGTTATAGCCTGCTGTGTGAAATAGTTATTCGTTAATACCATAGCTACATCACACTTATAATATGCTTTTCCGGAATATGCTTCCTGTGCTGCTTTAACTCCAACAGATCCAGCGTAGTGTTTACACTGAATTCCGTAAAGGAGGCCGCCCTTTTCTGCCAAGATATCAATTCCGTAATCACCACTTCCCTGAGTTACCCGCACGTTACTGAATCCATTCTCTCTTAGTATAGATGCACACAAGAATTCAAATTCTCTACCAGATACAGAGTCAATATTCGTTGCACTTTTATAAAAACTATCGAATAATCCCATATTCAGATGATAACCCTCTCAGTATAGTTGAATTAGGTAAGAGTTTTTAATGCGCTACAAATCTATTTGTATCACTCATCTATAATCCACACACTATTCTTAACATCTTCCGCAGGGATCTCTAGGCTCTTATTCTCAAAAACACTTGCGGTTGGAAGTCTTAAATAGCCATAACATTTACCGTTATACTTATTTGCAGTTGTTTCTATATCGCTTGTATTATTATACA
>JAEEVO010000049.1 GCA_016290905.1 Lachnospiraceae bacterium
GTTGCTGTCGATTACGATCCCGGTGCCAGCGAGGTTAACCAGCTGAACCGTATCAAACTGATGCTCTCCGCAGCACAGAGGAATCTGTAATTAGTAAAGGCTTCCGAATATAAATCGGAAGCCTTTAACTCTTTATAATGTTATAGTCTCACAGGGATACCCTTATCCTTCAGATAAGTCTTTAGATCTGATATCTCCATCTCCTTATAGTGGAACAGAGACGCTGCAAGCACCGCATCCGCATGCCCCTTTTCAAAAGCATCATAGAAATGCTCAAAGGTTCCTGCTCCGCCCGATGCGATAACCGGTATATCCACCACGTCGGATACTGCTCGTGTCAGTTCACAGTCATATCCCGCCTTTGTACCGTCGCAGTCCATACTGGTGAGCAGTATCTCTCCGGCTCCGAGTTCGTAAGCGCGTCTGGCCCATTCTACAGCATCTATCCCCATGTCGATCCTTCCGCCATGCTTATAGATAGTCCAGCCTTCGGCGTCGGTACGTTTCTTGGCATCTATCGCACAAACAACGCACTGACTTCCGAACTTAAGAGCTGCCTCACTTATTATCTGCGGGTTATCAATTGCCGCCGAATTAACCGCAACCTTATCTGCTCCCGCCCTTAATATATATTTAAAATCATCAACGGTACGTATACCGCCGCCCACGGTAAAAGGAATAAAAACCTTTTCGGCAACCTTGCGTACCATATTTACGGTTATGTTCCTCTTATCGGAGGATGCCGTTATATCAAGGAATACCAGCTCATCAGCTCCGGTTTTGCTGTATATTTCACCGACCTCCACAGGATCGCCGGCATCTCTTAAATTTATGAAATTTGTTCCTTTTACTACTCTTCCGTCCTTTACATCCAGACAGGGGATAATCCTTTTAGTGAACATATGCCGTTCCTCCCGGGCTAATCAAGAAAATTCTTCAATATCTTAAGTCCTACATCGCCGCTCTTTTCCGGATGGAACTGGCATCCGAATACATTGCCTTTTTCCACGGCTACGTCAAATCCTATACCGTACTCAGCTCTTGCCGCAACATCACTTCTTTCTTTTGCGTCAAGATAAAATGAATGAACAAAATAAACAAAGCTGCCGTTGTCGATACCTTTAAACAGCTTTGAATCTTTATTTACGATTTCAAGCGAATTCCAGCCCATATGAGGGACCTTAAGTCCGGTAAACTTCTCGTTTTCCTTAAATCCGACAATCGAACCCGGCAGTATGCCGAGACCTTCTATCCTGTCTTTTCCGTAATCGGCCGCATTCTCCGTACTGTAGTCAAAAAGAAGCTGCATACCGAGACATATACCTAAAAAAGGTGTGCCTTTTGAGACCACCTCTTTTATGGTATCGATAAGTCCGTATTCTTTTAATCTGCTCATCGCATCGGCATATGCTCCGACTCCGGGAAAAATAACCTTATCCGCATCAAGAAGCACTTCCGGCTTATTGGAGAGGACAACCTCACATCCCAAAGCATTCAAAGCGTTCATTACGCTCATCGTATTACCGGCGTCATAATCTATAACTGCTATACCGGACATAAAACTACCTCACTATCTGTATTTTTCCAGTTCCTCCTCATACGATCCGAGAAGACCGTACAGATACTCACTGTAATCAACCGTTTCTTCGATGGACATCATCTTGTATGCGTCTTCCTCAGAAAGATTGAACTCTGTAGAAAGCTTGACAAGTATCTTGTCCTTTACATAATCCAGATCGTCCGTGATATTCAGGTTCTGGGCAAGCTGGAAAAACTTATCATATCTCTGTAGTCCTTTTAAAAGCGAATCCAGAGCTTTCTCACGGTTGTTTGATTTCATGTAATACTCATAGGAGTTGAGCTGAGTATTAACAAACATGACAGTCATGATCCTGTCATAAAGAAGGATATCGTCCTCCTTTATCTCCGTATAAGGATCATAGCCGTATACCTCATAATATGCTTCGTTATATTTTCTTACGTCGAAGTCCTTCTGAGCATTTTCAAAGCTTAAGTTATAGGAATAAATATTCGTACCTATGATGATAACGATGGTAAGGATAGCGAAAATAACGAAAAGAATAGTTGCTCCCGCTTTGTTTATCTTGCCATGCTCCATCTCGTACTCGGCAATGGCAAGTGCGGTTTCTTTTTTCTTCCTCGCCTTTTCCTTTTCAGCTGCCTTCTTCTCTGCAGCAAGAGCCATCTTCCGATTTCTCTCGGCATCGGCTTCTGCCTTTTTACGGGCTTTTTCTGCCTCAGCTTCAGCCTTCTTCTTTTCCGCGATTTTCTTCTTTTCCTCACGGTTCAGCTGTTCCTGTCGTGCCTCTTCTTCCTTTTTCACACGATCGGCTTCAATCATATCGGGAGTTACTTCATCGTTTGTATTACCGAACAGCCGTTTAAACCAGCTTAATTTTTTCTTCTTTTTCTTCTTCGGCGTAACGGAAATTGATTCTTCGATCGGGTCAAAATCCGAAAATGCCTGATTGACCGATATCTTTTCTGTATTTTCTCCAAAGAGGCTCTCATCAACGGAATTCAGCTGCTCGTCAACAGGAAGCTCCCCATCGGCTTTTCCGATATTGGCATCCACTTCTTCAAAAAGAGCGTCAACATCATTGTCAAATACACTTCCGTTGTTATTGTTCCACTCTACATCGGTCAGGCCTTCCTGCGGCTGCTGATCATCGGTCTCTCCCGATCCCCAGCTGCTCACATCGAACATTTCATCGTTATTTTCTTCGGGCTGCGGCTGCGGTTCATCTTTACCGAGCAGAGTCGCATATGCTTCAGCTTCATCGAATATATTCTCAAGATCGGCCTCTTCTATAGCAGGTTCTTCCTGCTGAGGCTCAATATCCGCCGAATCCATATCGTCAAGAAGATCCGATATCATATCATCCATACCGGACATATTGTCATCAACGGGCACACTTTCCGCACCCTGCACGTCTTCCATGCCGGGCGCAATCCCCATATCCGAAGCTTCGGTCTCCTGAGCGGCATCCATGTCATAGCCGTTTTCGAGTTCCGGAGTGGTATCCATGGCATAGTTATTCGCAGATTCCGGAGCCGTATCCTTTAAATTCGAAGACGGCAGTACATAGTTTGCCGGGGGTACATTCGAACCGGGTGTACTGCTATAGTCTTTAAAAGCTTCGGCTACGTTCAGTTCGCCGCCATAGGGTATATCTGTATCCTGAAGACCCTGAGTATCGTAATATCCTTCAGAAGGATTACCCTCCTCATAGTAGTCTTCTATCGGAGATTCCTCTTTTACGGGCTCAGTCTTTACTCCAACAGAAGTAAGCAGACTGTCAAGATATGACTCATCTGCTTTATTCTTTCTCTTCTGTTTACAGCTGTCACAGAATTTCTGTCCGTCACGGATCTTTCTGTGACACATAAGACATGTTCCCATATGTCACCACGCTTTATTTTTTATATTCTCTTCTCTGAGCAATAATGGTATCAAGCACCTGTACGAGAGAACCTATTTCCGGCTTGGAGAGCTGTGCATCCGCACCTAAAAGCTCACCCTTACGTCTCATCTCGTCATTAATAAGTGATGAGAATATAACAACGGGAATGAAATTCAGATCGGGATCGTCCTTTATAAGTTTTGTCAGGCGGTGTCCGTCCATCTGAGGCATCTCAATATCGGTAACAAGGCACTTTACCTTTTCGTCCAGTGTACCCTCTTCCTGACATTTGCAGATATATTCATATGCTTCCCTGCCGTTATTTGTAACGGTAACGGTAGTGTATCCTGCTTTTGTGAGCGAATCATGGATAAGTTTGCTAAGCAGGGGTGAATCCTCAGCTATAAGTATCGGATCGTTTGTTCTCTGTCTGATGCCGAGTGCGTCGATATCCGACATACGAAGACCTGTTTCGGGACTTATATCGGAAACTATCTTCTCGAAATCCAAAATGACTATGAGCTTGTCATTTATCTTCAGGAAGCCCGTAGCAACGCTCTTTCCCGAATTGTTAACAGAATCATCGGGCTTTGAGATATCAGCCCATGAAACTCTGTGAATACCGATGACGGACTGTACATGGAATGCGACATTTAACTTATTGAAATTCGTCACGATGAACATGTCAGTTGACTCATTGGTATCATAGGGAACCGCAAGACTCTTGTTTAAGTCAATGACGGTAATTATAGCCTCTCTGGGCATATAAATACCTTCAACACAGGGGTGCGAATTCGGAATCGAAGTAGGCGTTTTGTAAGGAAGTATCTCTCTTACCTTTGCCACGTTAATTCCGTAGTGGTTTGTGCCGACAACGAACTCCAGGATTTCAAGCTCATTTGTACCGCTTTCAAGAAGAATTTTTGTATCCATGTATTACCTCCTCCAAATAATTATCATTTCATTGATTTCTCATAAATCTTACCGGTCGAACTGTTTGTTGCTCTTAAAGTAAATCCAAGACTCTCATCCTGTTTGGCTATGTCAAATACAAGTACAGCCTTAACCGTTTTACCTGCCGGTATTTTATCAAGCTCGGAATACCATATCAGGTAATTAAGTATCAGTATGGTGGCCGGCGCATGAGGTTTCAGGATCTGCCCATTGCTGAGCAAAAGCTCAAAATCAATGGGATAATTCTCATAATCAAACTTCTTTGCGCTGCTTCCGGTATTGGTTATCTCAAAATTTACCACCATGAGATCCGTATTGTCATCCTTCGAACGGAAAACCCCTCCGCTGTGCTCATATATATTTGTCGTTTCGTACGACTTGTACTCAACCTTAAAATCATCGGCCGAATAGAGCTTTGTCAGGCTTTTTACAAGGTCTTTGTCGGGAACTGCCGTCGGTGCTGCGGTAGGAGCATCGGTCGGCTTATCCTGATCGGGCTTCTGTGTAGGCGTCGGCGTTGCCTTTTCATCATCCTTAGGCGGTTTTGACGTAGGGGTAGGTGTCAGATCCTTATCTCCCGTATTCTCGTCATCCTCACCTTTTCTCTCTTTATAAATGTCCTGAAGCTCCTTAACGTCCAAAAGCTTTCTGTCATCGTTCTTATTATTATCATACTTTAACAAAAGATAAGCACAATATTGAGCGATGGCGTCTGACTCTTCATCGGTCAGCTTAACGTTCCCTTCGGAGGAACATGCCGTAAGCGAAAGAACCAGGATTGTCAGGCAAAAAAGCAGTGCCGCTTTTTTCATCAAATGCTCCTCCTTTCCGAAAGCATATATACTTTGTTTTTAATCTTTATGTATCTTTTTTGTAATGTATATACACTTATCACCTTTATCTGAATATTATAACACTTTTTCTATTTTTTTGCAAGCGATAGTTACAATG
This sequence comes from Lachnospiraceae bacterium, assembly GCA_016290905.1. Classification (GTDB taxonomy): domain Bacteria; phylum Bacillota; class Clostridia; order Lachnospirales; family Lachnospiraceae; genus RUG11977. Next base: position 5,331 of record JAEEVO010000049.1, read on the forward strand.
CTGATAAACAATCTTTCAAAAGATTTTCCGTCATTCTGTGGTGAGCTCAAACCAGAACTCTACTCCGGCTTTATGGTTTATGACACCGTATTCCTCTTTGTGCGCTTCCATGATCGCCTTAACGATGGAAAGTCCTATGCCGCTTCCGCCATACTCACGTGTGTGTGCTTTATCAACCTTGTAAAACTTATCCCATATCTGTCCGATATCGGCTTCCGGTATGGCCTCTCCTGAGTTAAATACCGAAACTCTTATCTTTCCGTTTTCCTTCTTAAAGCTTATATCGACAATCTTTGCGCCCGAACAATGGTTCAACGCATTGCTTAGGTAATTTGTTATGACTTCTTCTATACGGTATTCGTCAGCCCAGACATACACAGGCTCCGTCTCATTGAACACTACGGATATCTCCTTGTTCTTTGCAAGCACCTCTATTTGAGCCGATACGGAACGCACAAGGTCCACGATATTAAACCTTGTAAGCTCCAGCCCCGAATTACCGAATTCAAGTTCGTTAAGAGAAAGCAGCTTTTTAACCATTTTGTTCATCTTCTGTGCTTCATCGACTATGACCTCACAGTAAAACTTCCTGCTTTCCTCATCATCGTTTATATTGTCAGCCAGTCCTTCGGCGTATCCCTGTATAAGCGCGATAGGCGTTTTAAGCTCATGTGAAACATTTGAAAGGAATTCCCTTCGCATCTCATCAACTTCCGTCTTTTTCTCAATATCCTTTTCAAGCTCAATATTTGCTGTCTTAAGCTCGCTGATGGTAGTCTCAAGCTTGGAAGACAACGTGTTTATATTCCTTCCGAGATCGCCTATCTCGTCCTTTCTCTTTCCCTTATATCTTGTCTCAAACTTAAGCTCGCTCATTTCCTTAGATATTTCGGAAAGATCGAGTATGGGCTTTGTGATGCCATAACTGAATATGTACATAAGGATTGAAGAGAGGACAACAAGTATCGCGCCGGAGATTGCGAGGAATCTGTTGGAGATTGCGGCGCTTTCCTCTATATTCTGATAATTGGTCCTGATAAATACAAGGTTTCCGTTACTTATATATCCGACAAGGTCGATAAAATTGGAATCGACCTGTAAATCATAATTTTTGTAGACATCATACTTGTCATCTTCGGTTTTCAAAAGCTCGGGTTCCTTATCCATGCCCTGTGCACCGAACATATATTTCTGCAGAGCCCTGACCACTCTCTCGTTACGGCTGTTACGCCCGAATATCGCCTCACCTTCAATGGTCGATGAAATCGGATACTCAAAGTGCAGGAAATTCTGCCGTATGGATATTATATAAACATTTACACCGTATGTGTTCTCTGATTTCTCAATCTTGGAAAGTATATCACTATCCTCACCGAATTCGGCATTTGTGCCTATGATCCCGTTTATGCTTTCATATACTTCCGACAGCGACTTTATCTTTGATTTCTCATAAAATGAAGGCAAAAACACATCATTGGCTATCCAGCACAGAAAGATCAGCATGAACATGGACAGGATCAGAAGCAGAAGTATTTTTATCTTTAACGAATGACGCATACCTTAAGCCTCGAATTTATATCCCATACCCCATATGGTCTTGATACATTCTCCCTTTTCGCCCATCTTTGCACGAAGCTTCTTAACATGAGTATCAATTGTACGGGCATCACCGAAATAATCGTAATTCCATACATTGTTGAGTATCTTGTCACGTGACAGGGCCACACCCTTGTTTGTCACAAAATATTCCAGCAGTTCAAACTCTTTTACGCTTAAGTCAAGTGCCCGACCGTCTATGCTCACCACATGAGCCTGGCGGTCAATCTTTATTCCGCCGACCTCCAAGGTTTCATCATCCATGTTCTTGGTACGGCGTAATATTGCTTCGACCCTTGCCACAAGTATCTTCGGGCTGAAGGGCTTTGTAATATATTCATCAACTCCGAGCTCAAATCCCAAAAGCTCATCTTTTTCATCGCTCTTTGCGGTAAGCATGATTATCGGTATCTTTGAATACTTACGGATTTCCCTGCATACCTGCCATCCGTCCATACCGGGCATCATGACGTCAAGGATTATAAGAGAAAGATCCTTTTCCTCATAAAAAATATCGCAGGCCTTCTCCCCGTTCTCTGCTTCAAGGACCACTATATTGTTCTTGTTAAGAAAATCTTTTACAAGCTTTCTCATTCTGCTCTCATCATCGGCTATCAGGACCTTTATAACATCCATTGGTTACACCTCACGTTTTATCAGTATCGTTTTCTGTAGTATCGGTATTTCCCGAAGTATTTCCATTGACATCAACCGAAATTGCAAGCTCTTTCAGGGCTTTTTCCCTTTCGGCAAGCTCTTCGGCCCATGCCGCGTATTTATCCTGGATATCTTTTTCCGTATCGGATATCGGAAGATGTTTGCCGGTTATCGCCAAAATAAACAGAACCACGATAACTATCGCAAGCGCCACTATCGCATAATAGCACTTTTTTACCTTGCTCCTGTAAAAATCGGCGATGTTCTTATATTTATTTTCTTTATTAATATGATTCTGTATATCTCTTTTAAGAGCCTTCTCCGTCTCTGCGAACTCGTCGTCTATCTTCTGATCGAGTCTTTCGAACTTTGTATCCATATCCGCCGCACTCTCGGATATCGCCGTATCCATTTCCAGTGCAGAAGCATCTCCGTACGAAGAAAGCTTCCCTTTTTTCTCATTTTCACCGATTATCGGGATGACCTTAAGCTGTTCATCATCGATTATCCCGCTCTGAATGCAGAAATCACGAAGCTGCTTTAAATAAGCCAGTCCCACAACGGTTTTCATATCCTGCCTTTCCAAAAGCTTGTAATAAACCTTCATGGCAATCTGAGGATCTCTGGTATCCATTCGTTCAGTTATGTAGTTAATAATATCGGATTCTTTTTTTGCAAGGGCATATTCCATGGAGTCATCAAACTGGAACCCTCCTACTTTTAAACCATCCCACATAATCTGATCACCTCTCAATAACAGGTTGAAAATCAATCGGTTTCTATATTCTTTATCAAAATCTCAAGCTCCGGATCATTAATATGAGCTTCCATTATATCATCCAGAACTTCAAGTCCTTCATATGCCTGACCGAATACTGCTATATGTCCGTCAAGCCACGGAGCTCCTCCGTATTCCCTGTATGTTTCAAGCATATCATATGACATCTCGGTCTTATAACCGAATTTTATGTAATCGTGCAGGGTACGATCCTTTGATTCTATCAGTTCTTCAATATCCGCCAGTTTTCTTGCCGTCATACCTATGATATAGAAGGATGAAAGGTCTGAAACATTCTCATCATTGACAGATGTACAAAGAGCACCGCGATACGGATGCATCTCGGGAGACAGAACCGCCTCGGCCTTATACCTCTTGGCTGCCACGCTCTCCTTTTTCTTCTCTTCCCCTTCGACGGTCTCCTCATTCTTTAATCCCGCCATCAGAAGATAGTCGTCAACTATATAGAAGAACGGTTTCCCGTTATAGAAGCCCGACTCACAAAGTTCAAGGAACTTAGAGCCGACATCCGGTTCGGTTTCTGTATATATCCTGAAGGAAATCGAGCCGTACCCGGTAATATTCATTTTTACCGTAGAATATTCCGCGTCGGTATCAAACTGGACCAGACCTCCGTTTTTTTTCCCCGAACATCCGACAAGCATTATCATTGTAAGTAAGCAAATGCATAATGCTTTCAGACTAATCTTTATATTAAATGACATGTTTGCTCCAAGTACTTATACTATGATCTACGTATTTGATCTAATACGGGTTTTCTTTATACCATTCGGAAAATGCCCTTAAGCCTTCCCTTATGCCTATCTGCGGCCTGAAGCCGAAATCTTTTTCCAGACCCGTACTGTCGGCATAGGTAACGGGTACATCACCCGCCTGCATCCCGACAAGCTCCCTGTGTCCTTCAAAATCATAGTCTTTCGGAAGGACTCCGGCATTAACCAGCTCCTCCTGAAGAACACTTACGAAATCAAGCAGTTTTTCCGGCTGACCGCCACCGATATTGTAAAGAGAATAAGGCGGGACGGGAAGCCCGTCATCGCCGTTCATCCTGGCCGGAGCACCCTTCATTACGCGGATTATGCCTTCGACTATATCATCCACATATGTGAAATCCCTCTTCATGTTCCCGTAATTGAAAATACGGATCTTCTCACCCTTAACCAGCTTCTTTGTTGCGGAATAATAGAACATATCGGGGCGTCCCGCAGGTCCGTAAACCGTGAAAAACCTAAGTCCGGTAGAAGGGATATTGTAAAGCTTGGAATAACTGTGTGCCAGAAGCTCGTTTGATTTCTTGGTCGCCGCATACAGCGATACAGGGTTATCCACCATATCCTCGGTGCTGAACGGAACTTTTTTGTTTCCTCCGTAAACACTGCTGCTGCTTGCATAAACAAGATGCTCAACACCTTTCGATCCGTCATCGTACGAATGCCTGCATGCTTCAAGTATATTATAAAATCCAATGATGTTTGACTCAATATATACGTCCGGATGATCTATCGAATATCTGACACCTGCCTGAGCGGCCAGATTAACTACAACAGAAGGTCTGTATTTTTCAAAAATGCTGTCTATAAGTGCCTTATCCGCAATACTGCCCTTTATGAAAATATGTTCGGCACTGCTTTCTTCAGCTGCTTTTTCTATAAGGCCGAGACGATATTCCTTAAGTGCCGGATCATAATACGGGTTCATATTGTCAAGGGATATTATACGCCCCGAAGGCATACTTTTAAGCAGGCGAAGTACAAGATTTGCGCCTATGAAACCCGGACTTCCGGTAACCAGTACGGTCCTGCCCGTAAGATCTAGATCATTCTTCATCGTCACTGTTTTCTCTTTTCTTTATTTCTTATGTAAGTCTTTTTTAAGATGCTTAAACAAAATCTACTTTAACTAATATATTTTAGCATATATAGTAAAATCCGTCAAGCATCCCACCTGCCTGAAGAGCCGTTTTTTCAAGATAAAATAGTTTTTATGTTGCACATAATGTATGTTTATGCTATTATGGTACCGTTGTCACAGGAAATCTGTCCGGTGACGGCCAAATATTTGTTATATTTGTAAAAAATCAGAAAGGATTGCTTTACAGGCAAAAGGAAAGAAAAATGCAGAATCCCATAGTTACTTTTGAAATGGAAAACGGTGACATCATCAAAGCTGAGCTGTATCCCGAAACAGCTCCCAACTCGGTTAAGAATTTCATTTCCCTTATCAATAAAGGATATTATGACGGACTCATCTTCCATCGTGTCATTGCAGGTTTCATGATCCAGGGCGGATGTCCCGAAGGCACCGGCATGGGCGGTCCCGGATACTCGATTCCCGGTGAATTCAATCAGAACGGCTTCAAGAACGATCTGAAGCATACCCGCGGCGTTCTTTCGATGGCAAGAGCAATGGATCCCGATTCCGCAGGTTCTCAGTTCTTCATCATGCATAAGAACGCACCACATCTTGACGGTGCATACGCTGCTTTCGGAAAGGTTACCGAAGGTATGGAAGCAGTTGACAGAATTGCGGAAACCGACGTTGACTTCCGTGACAGACCTCTCGCTCCTCAGGTGATGAAGAAGGTAACCGTAGAAACCTTCGGTGAGAAATACGGCGAACCCCGGAAATGTTAAAGTAAAAACCGCAGGCATATCCGTTAAAGGATAGCCTGCGGTTTTCTTATCTTTCAAAAGGAAATCAACCCTTTGTATCAATCTTTGAACTTACTGCGGCACTTGCATATGTCCCCGAGAAGGTATATGCCGATGCATGTCTGCCAGACGATGCTGCCGAGCTTGCAACAATTGAAATATTGCTTGCTTTCTGAGCGGTAAGGCCTGCAAAGGACTCTCTTCCGTTAAACAGTGTCTTTAAGTCTGCCGTCGAAGCCTTTGCGAACTTTTCTGCGTCTATCGACAGCTTGTTATCTGAACCTACGGTTATACCGACATCCGATAAAAGCCCTGAATTCTTGGAGGTTCTCTGTGTCATCCAGAGAGTGTTTCTCAGAACCGACTGAGTGTCAACCTCACTGCCTGACTTTACAACGGAATTGTATGCCTCTATGAAGGAATCGACATCCTTCTTGAGCGCATCCCTGTTTTCTTCCGAAACATCTGCTTTCAAAAGGTTTTCAGCAGCTTTGTTCAGTTTGTTTGCATCATCTCTCGCTATGGTAAGGTTCTGCTTCTCTGTCGAAGACTTTTCGGTATTTTTTGCTGCCGAAGAGTTTTCGTCCTTATAATATGCGTTTAAAAGCTTCTTATATGCTCCGGATCTGATGAGAGCCATGTCTCCCAAAGCATTGCTTCCGGATGAAGAACCTAAAACAGATGATGTGACATTTCCGATATTGTTCCAAGAGGAACCTTCATTACCCACTCCAAAAATCGATAATGCCATATACACTCCTTTCCCTATGCAGGCACCGTTACTTGCTTATCCCCTGTACAGTTTTGGGCTTTGCAAAGGATGTACGTTCATGCCCCAAAGACATCTGGTAGTCATATGCCTTTACGGCCTGTGTCTGCTTATAGCTGCTGTTTATTTTATTAATGCCGGAATTCCTTGTGTCTGCAGTTTTGTTAATCTTCTCAGCAAAAGGACTCCTGCTCTTTTGATCGTTTTTATTATCCGTTCCGCGGACATAACTCTTTTCATAAGCTGTCGACGTATCCTGCACGTTTTTCTCTGTCTCGGCAGGCTCAGGGCTTGCGGCTTTTTTCTGCTCAAGCTCCTCCATCTGTTCAAGATACTCTCTTGCGGCCTTGAAGCTCTTCAACGCACTCATGCCCTGCGACGTAAAATCAATGGTATATGCCGGTGTCGAAGCGCTGACAAATTTCTCTCCGGCTTCCTTTGCGACACTCCTCTGATGTGATGTGGAGGATGCAACGGAATCAACCTTTTCCACAGGTTTTTTATTCAGACGCTCGTTTATAGAAACATAGCCGACCTTTGAATTATCGCCGTTATATGAATTATATCTTGTTATTCCCAAATCTGAAACTCTGATAACCATAAGCAACCTCCTTTCCGGATAAAGAGGTATTTTATACCAAGCTTATTATACAATACGTTTCATCAGAAATCAATTAAATTTTTATTAATATTGAAATTCCCGGTTATGGCCGTTCCCTTTTTCTGCGTCTTACACGGTTTATATGCCGTTCAAACTCTCCGCTTTCTATCAGTTCCGAAATTATATACTGCTCCGGAGTCGGAACCGAGCAGGAACAGAAGTTCAGTTTTTCGTTAAACAGTTCGATCAGATTCTCAGGTATTACCATATATGCGACACGTATAAACGAGCCTATGGTCTTAGTAAAGGTGTTAACGTAGATTACATTCTTCCCATGATTAAGATAAAACACGGTTTCTTCCGGTCTCCTCGAAGGTGAGAACTCGGACTCAAAATCATCCTCTATTATTATCGCATGCTTCTCATTACACCATTTCAGGTATTCGTGCTTCTTTGACGCCGATGCGGTTACGCCGCTTGGATAGCTCCTGTACGGAGTGATATGCAGAGCTCCCACCTCAGCTTTCCAAAGCGCTCCGCTGTCAATTCCGTCATTGCCCAGCTTAAGCTGTCTGCAACGGACTCCCTCTGATTTGTAAACATATGCGATCTTTTCATAAGAAGGATTCTCTATTCCGTAAACGATATCCCGTCCGAGGACATTTACTATCATCCTGTACAGATTTTCCGCACCGGATCCGATTATCACTCTCTTGGGATCGATATCTATCCTTCGGCTGCGATGAAGATATGCCGCGATCACCTTTCGGAAATGCTCTGTACCGTACCACGGTGACCGTTCCGTGAGCTTCTCCCCATATATAGAAAGGACTCTTCTTGTCATACGTGCATACTGAAGGAACGATATCTCATTATTCTCAAACCTGTCCGAACGTTTTGAAACAGGTTCCGGTTCCTCTGTTCCCGTTCTTTCGGACGCAACCTCAAAGAAGTTGTCGGTAGAATATATTATATAATAACCGCTCTTTTCCTTTGCAACGATATAACCTTCCTCCATGAGCAGCTCATATGCATGCTCTATGGTGATAACGCTTACACCGTACTCATCCGCCATTGTACGCTTTGACGGCAGCTTTGAGTTTTTCGGAAAAACTCCTGATACTATGTCGTCTCTCACCCGTTCATATATGGAAAGATATTTGCTCTTGTTCTTTTTCATGTTTTCTCCCTGTCAAAGTCACCTCGAAAACGCCTTCAGCGTTTCCTCGGTAACAAAACGATGCTCCGCATCTTCTGTTTTGTTATATCGACATAATTTGCTAATATAGTAATGCATATTTTCCGGTTTTGCAAACTTTTTTTATTTTCGTAAAAATTTTTTAAAACTTTTATAGATTTTCGTAAATTTTTCTGATATACTATCTAATGTTGAGCTTTATTTTACTATGCTCTCAATAAAAATCAAGGATCAAAGTCACTGATATATCGATTTTTTATCCTTAAAACATCCAAGAAGGAGGAACCGCAATGAATATTTTAAAACAGGTACGCAGCTATGCTGAAGCACAACAGGCCACGTGCATCAAAAACGATTCCATTCCGAAGGAATTATATTTGAAATACGGGGTAAACAGAGGACTGAGGGACATAAACGGAAACGGAGTCCTGACAGGACTTACGAACATCTCCGAAGTACTGTCCTCAAAGATGATCAACGGAGAAAAAGTACAGTGTGACGGTGAGCTCTGGTACAGGGGCTACCGCATTGAGAACCTGATCGACGGTCTCGGACCCGATCATCTGGGATTTGAAAAGATCTCCTATCTGCTCCTCATGGGTGAACTTCCCACCCCCGAACAGGAAAAGGAATTTTCCGAGCTTATCGGAGGCTGCCGCATCCTTCCGACCAATTTCACAAGAGATGTCATTATGAAAGCGCCCTCTCATGATATAATGAATTCCATGACGAGAAGTATACTGACACTTGCATCGTATGATGATAAGGCACTTGACACTTCTATCAGCAATACACTTCGCCAGTGCATACAGCTGATCAGTGAATTCCCGATGCTCGCTATATATGCTTATAACGCATATGTTCATTATGAGAAAAACGAAAGCATGTTCATACATCATCCGGATCCCAAGCTCTCAACCGCAGAAAACCTGCTGTTGCTCTTAAGACCGGACAAAAAATTCACCAAGACGGAAGCCAAGGTACTCGACACCGCACTAATCCTTCATATGGAACACGGTGGTGGAAATAACTCGACATTTACTACCCGTGTTGTTACATCTTCAGGCGCAGATACCTATTCAACCATTGCTGCGGCCATGTCATCATTAAAGGGACCCAAGCACGGCGGAGCAAACATAAAAGTTATGGAGATGATGGATGACATAAGAAAGCATGTAAAGGATTATTCCGATAAAGATGCAATCTCCGCTTATCTCCAGAAGATTGTAGATAAAGAAGCCTTTGACAAAAAAGGTCTCATCTACGGTATGGGTCATGCGATATACTCGGTATCCGATCCGAGAAAGAAAGCTTTCAAAAAATTCGTTGAACAGCTTGCAAAGGAAAAAGGCAGGGAAAAAGATCTTCTCCTCTATCAGAATATTGAAGAACTTGCGCCCATAATCATCGCGCAGAAGAGAAAGATCTATAAGGGAGTCAGCCCCAACGTTGATTTCTACAGTGGATTCATCTACAAGATGCTCGGCATCCCCGAGGAGCTCTACACCGCTATGTTCGCCATTGCAAGAATAGTCGGCTGGAGTGCCCACAGAATAGAGGAACTCATATGCGTCGATAAGATTATCAGACCCGCATATATGAGCGTTATGAAAGAACTTGAATAAAAAATGAAAGTGACAGGAGGACCATTTCATTCTCCTGTCACTATTGTTTTTACTTTGGGAAACCCTCAAAAGCTTTGATTATCCATATTTTATTCTGAATAACCAATCGCTAAGACAGTAAACGCCTTATCCTCGTTTCCTTCCGCCATTTTTATTTCCAAGACATGCTCTGCTGCCTCATCCTGTCTTAGCAGCATGATAACATTACAGTTATTCCAGCCTCCGGCGGAATGGCCGTCTGCTGTGGCAACAAGTTCTCCGTCAATATAGAAGTCCGCCTTGCCAAAAGAAGCATTTGATGAAGTCTTATAATTGATCAGGATATTCTTACAGTTAAGCGTCAGCTTAAGAGGTTCATTTTCATTTCCTGCCTTATGATAGAAGTTATTCGGGAAGGAAGCTGATTTTGTAAAGTACATATTTACAACAGCCTCATCACGCTCCGAAAAGCTTCCGGGATTGATATTAAGATGATCCAGGCTCAAAGCTTTGCTGTCTATCATCACAAGGTTTTTGAAATCAGAACCTACAAGGCTTTTTTCCGGAAGCTCGATCTTTGCTCCCGGCTCCTCTTCGTCCACAACCTTGATAAGGTTCAGCATGCAGTCCTTCATCAGCTTGTGACCGTATGTGGTAGGATGATAATCGTCTGCGAAATATTTAGACTGGGTCACCCTCATTATTTTGCTTGTCTTATAAAGCGCATTCTTTATGCTGACCTGCTGAACGCCGTAAAACTTTCCTATCTTAATGTAGTTGTCCTGCATGTTCCAGCCGGTCTTGGCGATCGAATAAAGCAGAATGACCGCACAATCTTCATTTGCTTCAAGTGCCTTCCTTATCAGACTCTCGTAAGCTCTTCCATTTGTAGGTTCATTGTAATCGTTTATTGCAAATTCGATGATCAGTATGTCCGGATTTGCTCCGAGCAGATCGACAACATCCTGACGGTACCTCATGATACCCAGGCAGGAAGGAGTACCCGAAAGTCCTGCGTTTACGAAATGGAAATTAGAACCGTCACCCGGACAGTATGTCGATTTAAACTCATTTGCGAAAAGGTATGCATAACCTTCGTCATTTGTCCTGGCAAGTGCTCCCTCGGTAACAGAACCGCCAAGCGCGCATACATATATATCTTCACCTGCTCTTGCCTTTTCAAGCACGCGTTTCAACCTGTAGTTATTACCGGTTTCAACCAGAGATTTTTCTATCGCTTCAGCGTACAGCTCCTCAGCCGACATTGTCGGCGTAGGTTCCGGAGTAGCCGTTGCTTCTGGTGTCGGCGTTGCAGTAGGTGTAGGCGTTGCTTCAGGCGTAGGTGTTGCAGTAGGTGACGCCTCGGGTACTGATGTTGCTTCCGGGGTTGAGCTTATCTCCGATGTAGGTGTATTTTTCTGCTCATCTGCATTTTTCGAATCACAGCCTGATGCCGCAGTAACGATTACGATAATAAAAACGCACAGCAATATATTTTTTAGCTTTTTTAAACAAACAAATCCATTCTTTCCCATAATAGATTCCTTCCCAAATTTTACAAACAATATTGAAGTCCGGCTCTTTCACTTTTATGATAAGCCAAACGATTCATCAATTTTTTTAAGCTCTTCTTTTTGATTACCACCAATAACATTACCTACACCGGCCTTTATAAAATAAAACTGGATATAAATCGTCGCCCCATTTATTTCTGTAGGATATTTTTTATATGAATTTCCATTAATTGCGTCACTCAGTTTTCGGGTACCAAAAGGCCACTCGGTAACAAATTCATTTCCGTCAAATATAACATAATCAGCACCTTCATATGGCTGATAGATCAGATAGTAAACCGTATGAGCTTTATGAGGATCATAATCAGCACTTGTAGGATTTGCATAACAATGATAGTTTCCAAGACCGACAGCTACAAAGCTCAGATTGTCAGCATTTTTCTTATCGTTGGAGACTGTATTCCAGTTCTTATTTTTGTTATGAGTTTTATAATTCTGATACCATGGCAGATTAGGATTGGGATCATATATTTCATATCCCGCAATTTCAAATATCTCTTTAGCAAAAGGATAATCATTTACATAACAAAGAGCTAATCTGGTGTCTCCACGTCCATTTCCGAAACAATTAGCATTTGTTTGTTCCCTTCCATTTTCAATTCTTGTATAGCCTATATCCTTAGCATATATTTTTGTAAGTTCAGCCTGTGTTGCAGTCATTATATTTTTTGCTTCAAGAACATACTCCTTCTGCTTGGCACTATCTATATACCCTATAAGAGCAGGTATGAGAATTGCTGCAAGGATGGCAAGGATAACTAAAACTATTATCATCTCAACTAAGGTAAAACCCTTATTATCCCGATATTTATAACTGCTTCTGTCGTTTTTATGTTTATTCAACATAATACTAACCTCCATGACTGATTCGACTACCACAATCACTGCTTCGTCATCTTTTGTAAAGAATAAAAGTTGTTCAAACTAAAGATTATTATAACAGAAAAACCTGTCTATATCAACAGGTTTTAATGTTTTGTGATTTTGTGATTTTGAGCAATTCATCTCCCACCTAAGAGGAAGGAGTCTTCTTGCTAGATGAGGATAAACGCCGATAACATGGACGTATTAAAAGCCGTTCTCCGGGACAGCAACGATAATGAGATCGACGCATTCAGATATCGTAAGTAAAAACGAACAAGGGGGCTGTGAAAAACCGGAACTAAAATAGTCCACGGTTTCACAGCCCCTTTTAAATAATATTCTATTTAGACCTAAAGAGTACGGGGTGGCTATGCTAATTAAATGACATTACCCATTCCTCGTAACTCATTGTTCTTAAAAATTACTGTCATCTGATGATTTTAACATTTTCATCGGCCGAAACATCAATATCGGGATCACAATTTCTCACATCCAGGCTTGTCAGCTGATTTTCGTTACAATACAACTCTGTCAGGGCGGGGTTCTTGCTCACATCCAGGCTTGTCAACTGATTTTCGGTACAATACAACCTTGTCAGGGCGGTGTTCTTGCTCACATCCAGGCTTGTCAGCTGATTCCCGTTACAGTTCAAATCTGTCAGGGCGGGGTTCTTGCTCACATCCAGGCTTGTCAGCTGATTTCTGTGACATTCCAACCATTCCAGGGCGGGGTTCTTGCTCACATCCAGGCTTGTCAGCTGATTGTCGCCGCAGCTCAAATATATCAGGGCGGGGTTCTTGCTCACATCCAGGCTTGTCAGCTGATTATTGAAACACCAAAACCCTGTCAGGGCGATGTTCTTGCTCACATCCAGGCTCGTCAGCCGATTCGAGGAACAGTTCAACTCTGTCAGGGCGGTGTTTTTTCTCACATCCAGGCTCGTCAGCTGATTGTCGCCGCAGCTCAAATATATCAGGGCGGTGTTCTTGCTCACATCCAGGCTTGTCAGCTGATTTAAGGAACAATACAACATTGTCAGGGCGGTGTTCTTGCTCACATCCAGGCTTGTCAGCTGATTGTTGTCGCAGTCCAACCATTCCAGGGCGGTGTTCTTGCTCACATCCAGGCTTGTCAGCTGATTCTCGTGACAATCCAAATCTGTCAGGGCAGTAAAGAATTCTATCCCTTTGAGGTCTCTTATTCCAATATAACATACATCTAACTCATTTATATTGCGTTCTGTTTCATCCAGCTTTCCGTTTCTGTCCAGATCAATATCCTCTTTTACATAAGTTCTAAAATATTTATCCGGGAAATTGATCTCATCGATCTCTACATCTCCCTTAACAACGAAAGATGACTCTAATGAGATACTTACAGCTTTGCTGTAGGAACCGTATACTATCTTACTTCCCGATTTTGTATATGCTTTTACCTTAAATGCATATTTTCCCTCTTTCAGTCCTTTTACCGTATACGTCCTTACGGCTGTCCCGGTCTTTTTTAAAGTCTTTATCTTTTTATACTTTGCTTCTCCCGGAGCCTTCATCACTATCTTATAGCCCTTTGCACCGGAAGTCTTTTCAATGGTGACCTTTACTGCAGTGCCGTTTTCAAGAGCTTCAAGCGTGATCACCGGCTTACCCGGTTTTGTTGCGGCCTGCGAAGCTTTCAGCGGAAACAGACCGAAGATCATGACAGCTGCAAGAAGCAGGATCATTGTTTTCTTTAATGCTTTCATAAGTGTTCATTCCTCCATGTTTCAGATTTTTAAAAATACGTTATGCCTTTACCGACAAGATGATATAATAATACTATAAAATTAGTCATTATGCAACTTGCAAATAAAAGAAAAAGTGCGCCGAGGCTCTGTAGACAATAGCGCAGGCGGACCGTATCGGGAGAGGGCACGCTAAGGATATTCTTTTTATCCTACCGGGCATGATAAAAAGGACATTTGCTACCGGAAATGTTATGTCGTTCGGGCGAAATATACGCCTCTGTTTATAGAATAATAGAAACAGGCTGTGAAAAACCGGAACTAAAATAGCGGTTCAGTCCACGGTTTCACAGCCCCTTTTAAATAATATTCCATTTAGGCCTAAAGAGTACGGGGTGGCTATACTAATTAAATGACATTACCCCTTTCTTGTAACTCACCGTCTTTAAGTATTACTGTCATCTGATGACTTTAACGTTATCATCGGCAACAACATAAATATATGGATTACAATTTCTCACATCCAGGCTTATCAGCTGATTGTTGGAGCAGTACAAATCTGTCAGGGCGGTGTTCTTGCTCACATCCAGACTTGTCAGTTGATTGTCACTGCAGTACAACGATGTCAGGGCGGTGTTCTTGCTCACATCCAGGCTTGTCAGCTGATTCTCGCTACAGTACAACGATGTCAGGGCGGTGTTCTTGCTCACATCCAGGCTTGTCAGCTGATTCCGTTCGCAACCCAACGATGTCAGGGCGGTGTTCTTGCTCACATCCAGGCTCGTCAGCTGATTCTCACTACATTCCAACCCTGTCAGGGCGGTGTTCTTGCTCACATCCAGGATCGTCAGTTGA
>JAEEVO010000146.1 GCA_016290905.1 Lachnospiraceae bacterium
ATCCCCTTAAAAGATTCTTCGCTGCGCTCAGAATGACACTTACTAAGAATCATACTTACTAAGAATGACACTTGCTCAGAAACCAAGCATATCATCGGCTTTATCTCTGTTCCCGCGGGCGATTTCCTCACGTATCCTTGTACTGCTCACTGCCTCACCGTCATAGCATACGCTCGGGACGATCACCGTTTCAAAGCCGTACATCCTGCCGTAACGATCCAGTGTTCCCGTATTTCCCTCGGCACCCCTGCCGAACCTGAAATTCTCGCCTACTATGACGGCCTTGACGCCGAGACGGTTAACGAGTACAAGCCTGATGAAATCGGTAGCGCTTAAATTTCTCGTTTCATCGTCAAACGGATAGTCTATCATTATATCGATACCGGTGTTCTCAAGAATATCGGTCTTTTGTTTGTAAGTATTAAGCCTTCCTGCAGAGTCGGTGTTAAAATAGCTGTAATCAAAGGTGATCACAACGGATTTTAATCCTTCTCTCACACATATTTCCTTCATTTTGTTCAGTATCTTCCTGTGACCGATATGAACTCCGTCAAATTTCCCTATGGTAACGCAGGTATCTTGTAAGCTGAAGTCTTTTCCTTTTATTATCTCCATAAATCTAACCTTTAAATCAGGGGTTGCTTATAAATACCTTTACAGGCTTGTAAAGTTTTCTTTTGGCATCCCATTCGTAAACGGCCCTGAACCGGTTTTTACTGTCATAAACCCTGTTTACCGGATCCGGCGTTTCAATATACTCCTTAAAATGCCTCATCCACATCAGATTTCCGTTCAACAATATACTATCATATTTTTCCTTACAATGCAATGCAGGATACTCCGTAAAGCATCTGTCAGCCTGAACCAGGACTTTTTCGATACTCTTTTTTGCTTCTTCGGGAGTATTTTCAAAGTTTTTCTTGTCAAGGTCCTTAAAAATAGTTTCAAGCTCGGCTAAGGAATGGCTTTCCTCTATACCGAATTCACCCGAACGGGTTCTGAGTAATCTTTCCATACAGCCGCCGCAGCCAAGTTTCTTACCGAGATCCGCACATATTGTCCTTATATATGTTCCCTTTTCACAGTCTACTCTTAAGGCCAGCCTTATGATATTTGTCTTAAGGAATTCCTCGCTGTTTACGGAATTATTCTCCCATCTCCATCTGCCCTCTTCATATTCCGCATCCTCGGGATATTTTGAGAGCATGGAATCTTCAAAAACGCGGAAAGAATCCTTATCTCCCACTGTGCCTCTCTGTATTTCTGAAACGATGCTTATCTCGTTGATCCTGACTCTTTTGGCTTCTCGCTCAATGCTTATACCCTGACGTGCAAGTGCATAAGCTCGCTGACCGTTTATCCTTGTAGCCGAAAACATGGGCGGGATCTGAAGAATCTCTCCGCAAAATTCATTAACTGCGTCCCTTATCATTTCGTCGGTTATATCGGATACATCCCCGCAGGATATGATCCTGCCTGTTGTATCTTCAGTATCCGTTTCAATCCCGAGAACAAGAACCGTTTCATAGCATTTTCCTTTATCGGTAAGAAGCTCACAGGCCTTTGTGGCAGTGCCGAGGCATACCGGTAAAACTCCCGCAGCTGCGGGATCGAGTGTTCCGGTATGTCCTATATGTCTCTCACCGGTTATCCCACGGACACGGGCCACTACATCATGAGATGTATAACCCTTCTCTTTATATACGTTTAAAATCCCGTCCATTTTAACTACTCCGATCATTATGTTACAATTTTTTTGTTTACAAATAAGAAAAGCAGTAAATGCATTCTTACGTATAGAATAAGAGGGGACGATCACGTCCCCTTAAAATTACTTAAGCTGTTTTTCTATTTCCTTTGTTAGCGAATTTACACAGTCATGCACCGAACCGTACATCGTACAGCCGGCTGCTCTCAAATGTCCGCCGCCGCCAAACATAACACATATCTTGCTGACATCAACAATATTGTTTGAACGCATGCTTATGAACCATTCTCTCTTCTTCGATTCCTTTAAGAGTATTGCGACTTCGACTCCCTTGGTTATGCGAAGCTGATCGATGATCCCGGACATATCGGAGCTTGTAATACCGTAAAGCTTCTGTACATCGGCACTTATATATGAAATGATAACCTTACCTTCCATAAGCAGAATGCTCTCCATCAGGCACCTTCCGAGAACCTGATTCTGGATATAAGTCTTTTCATAGAAAGTACCGTCTATGATCTTTGAAGGTTGAACGCCTTTATCAAGAAGCATACCGGCGATTTCCATTGTCTTTCTGGTGGTGTTTGAATGCTTGAAAACACCGGTATCATGTACAAAGCCAACATATAAAGCATTTGCGGTATCAAGATCGATATAATCCTCGTCGAAAATATAAGTCAGGAGCTCAGCGGCCGCAGCGGCAGAAGGAACGATCATGTTTTGATCCGCATATCCGGTATTTGTACCATGGTGATCAAAACAATATGTCTTTTTGGCTGCCGTAAAATACTTCTGCGCCTTACCTGTCCTTTCAAGGTCTCCGCTGTCTATTGCAATGAAAACATCATAGCTGTCTCTGTCGGGATAGTCCGTGATGACATCCTCGCTTCCCTTAAGAAAACTGAACTTTGAAAGCATTTCTTCAAGAAAAACATCCGCTTTTTTATTATAACGGTTTAATATATAAGAATACATACCGAGACAAGATCCGACACAGTCGCCGTCGGGACGAGTATGTCCGGTTATACCGATTGTTTCGGCATTTTCAATATCCTTCCAAAATTCTAAAAGATCCAAATCTTTCTACCTCTTCTTTAAACCTTAAACTTAGGATTCTTTCGAGTCCTCTTCGTTTTCGTCTTCATCATGAAGATCCGCAGTTATCTCATCGATAAGATGCGACATGTTAACGCCGTATTCTATGGACTGATCTCCGATGAAATGCAGCTCGGGAGTATTGCGCATATTCATATTGTGGGCGAGCTGACTCCTAAGGAAAGGAGCCGCGCTCTTTAAGCCCTTTAATGTATCCTTCTGTGCCTGTTCGTCACCGAGCACGCTGATATAAACCTTGGCGGTCTTAAGATCCGGAGCAACCTCCACATTAACAACGGTAGTCATAGGAGAAATACGGGGATCCTTGACTTCCTGTCTTATGAGGTTACTCAGTTCCTTCTGAACCTCCTGGTTGATCCTTATGTTTTTAATACTGTTTTTTCTCATTTATTCACATTCTTTCTTCTTTGTCATCCTGAGCGCTTCTTTGTCATCCTGAGCGCCAGCGAAGGATCTTTTTTAACAAAGATTCTTCACTTCGTTCAGAATGACATTGCATTATAAGATCAGCATCTGGGTACTTCTACCATCTTGTAGAACTCAATCTGGTCAAGCTCGGCAAGGTCGCTGAACTTCTCAAATACAAGACCGCACTCGTAGCCTGCGGCAACTTCCTTGACATCGTCCTTGAATCTCTTAAGCGATGTCAGAGGACCGTCGTAGATCTGGGTACCTTCTCTTGTGATACGCGCGCTGCAGCCTCTCTCGATCTTTCCGTCGAGAACGAATGAACCTGCAATGATTCCGACCTGACTTGCCTTGAAGAGCTGGCGAACCTCTGCATGAGCGATGACCTTTTCCTCATATACGGGCTTAAGCATACCCTTCATAGCTGCTTCTATATCGTCAATTGCATTGTAAATAACCTTGTAAAGCTTGATCTCAACGCCCTCGTGCTCTGCAATGTCTTTTGCCGTGTTGTCGGGCTTAACGTTGAAACCGATAATGATGGCATTTGAAGCACCTGCAAGGTTAACGTCAGACTCGTTGATGTTAC
>JAEEVO010000004.1 GCA_016290905.1 Lachnospiraceae bacterium
CCTATATCGTCCGTTTTACTGTTTATTTGGGTAGTATTTCTACTTCCGTTCAACTTGCCATCTCTCAATGGCTTACCTCGTTAGAGGTAATGAAATTTTAGGAAATTTCAAGGTTGTCTTGCTATTCAGTTATCAAGGTTTAATCGCGTCTCTCTTAAGTTTTGAACTGCTTTCGGCTCACATTCAAGTGGCTCGTTTTTGTTCTCTTCTCTCAAGCGACAAGACGCATTATATCACCATAAAATTTGTTTGTCAACTACTTTTTTTAGTTTTTTTAACATTTTTAATATTTCGCACAATTCAGACAATTTATCGTTTTTCCGTCTGTTTTTTCACATCTGTTTCAACCCTTATAAAAGCCTTGATTTATCTATTATTTCCTTAACCAGCTGCCAAGCTATCCCGCCTTCTCGAAGCATTCCCGGAGCATCGTTCAGGTCAAACCATTTTGCAGAATCTACTTCTCCCGAAAGTACAAATTCCTTCTTGTCTGCCTTCACCATGAATCCCAGCATAAGCAGATTTTTCTTTTCATACGGATAACTTCTTATATAGGTAAGCTCTCTTACGTTTAAGCCAAGCTCCTCCTCTACCTCACGCTTTACCGTTTCTTCTGCAGACTCCCCGCTCTTCATATGACCGGCTACACATACATAGTTTACGTTTGAAACATATCCCTGTCTGAGCAGTGCTATTTCATTGAGCTCATTTATAACGGCACAGATTATTGAAGTATTAAAATAATCCCACAGGGGCGCCTGACACTGAGGGCAAAAAGGCATCATGCCTTCATCTCCGATTTCTTTTTCAGTAGCCTTCGATCCGCAGACCGGACAAAAATTCATCTTCATATTATATTCTCCAGTATGTATTATTCTTTTAATTCATTAAGACGGCATCTTCAACACGCTTGACGCCGGCCATTGCTGCAACATTATCATTCCCGTTGTAAATTTCTAAGCCATGCGTCCAGCAATCCGTAAAAATTTCTTTATATTTTTCAAAAAGCCCGGGGAAATATTCCCCGAGCTTCAGATTATAAAAGAACCGCTTTTATTTCTTAAATCCGTCCTTCAAAGAAACGCTTCTGTTGAATACAAGATGGTCGGCACTGCTGTCCTTGTTGTCAAGGCAGAAGAAGCCCACACGCATAAACTGGAATGTAGGAGCATTGGTTCCGGTCTTATTCTCTCTCTTGTCAAATTCCACTGCTACATCAAGCATGGATTTTTCAACCTTGCAGTTTGTAAGGACCGTCAGGCTCTCCGGGTTAAGTGCCTCAAGGAAATTCTTATCGGGACCGTCCGGCTGAGGATCTGAGAACAGATTATCATATAAACGTACTTCAGCATCAAGGCAGTTTTCCGAATCTACCCAGTGGATTGTTGCACCCTTTACCTTTCTTCCGTCCGCAGGGTCTCCGCCGCGTGAATCAGGATCATACTCGCAAAGAACTTCCGTTACATTCCCGTTCTCATCCTTTACACAGCCTGTACAGGTAACCAGATAAGCACCCTTAAGCCTTACCTCATTCCCTTTGAACATTCTTTTGTACTTAGGGATAGGCTCTTCCATGAAGTCATCTTCTTCTATATATAAATGACGGCTGAATGTAATCTTATGAGTTCCCTGCGAAGGATCCGTCGGATTGTTTTCCACCTCAAAGGTCTCTGTCTGTCCTTCCGGATAGTTGGTAACCGTAAGCTTCACAGGATGAAGCACTGCCATGGTACGCTCGGCCGTTGCGTTAAGGTCGTCCCTTAAGCATCTTTCAAGCTCTGCAAATTCTATTACATTGGTATTTTTAGCCACGCCTATAGTATCGCAGAAAGTCCTGATGGACTTTGCGGTATATCCGCGGCGTCTCAGACCGCAAAGAGTAGGCATTCTCGGATCGTCCCAGCCCGAAACATACTTTTCCTCTACAAGCTGTCTGAGCTTTCTCTTACTCATAACCGTATGGTCGATGCCAAGACGGGCAAACTCTATCTGTCTCGGCTTATGGTACGGTATCGAAACATTCTCTACAACCCAGTTATACAAAGGCCTGTGATCCTCGTACTCAAGTGAGCAAAGCGAGTGCGTGATACCTTCAAGAGCATCCTGAATGGGATGTGCAAAGTCATACATCGGGAAGATGCACCACTTTGTGCCCTGACGATGATGGTTGATGAAACGTATCCTGTAGATTACGGGATCACGCATGTTGAAATTGCCGCTTGCCAGGTCAATCTTGGCTCTGAGCGTCATCTTGCCTTCTTCAATCTCACCGTTTTTCATTTTTTCAAATAACGCAAGATTCTCTTCTATCGGCCTGTCCCTGTAAGGAGAACGTGCAGGTGTTGTCGTATCGCCCCTGTACTCCTTGAACTGCTCGGGAGTAAGCTCACAGACATATGCAAGACCTTTTTTTATAAGTTCTATGGCATATTCATAGTCCTTTTCAAAATAATCCGAGCCATAAAAGAATCTGTCACCCCAGTCAAAGCCCAGCCAATGGATATCCTGCTTAATTGCATCAACGTATTCCGTATCTTCCTTTGCCGGATTTGTGTCGTCCATACGGAGGTTGCAGAGTCCGCCGAATTTCTCAGCCATACCGAAATCTATGCAAAGTGCTTTACAATGTCCGATATGAAGATAACCGTTAGGCTCCGGTGGGAAACGTGTATGTACAGTCTTTCCTTCATACTGACCGCCCTTTGATATATCCTCTTCTATGAAATTGTAGATGAAATTCCTGGTGTTTTCATCCGCTTCGGGGATATTTGTCAATTTCTCTTCGTCTGCCATAGTGTTTTCCTCGCTTTTAAAATGGTATTACCTATTATATATGTTGTTCTTTGTAATTTCAAGTAAAAAGTTTAGTAATTTTCAAGCACATTCTCAATATCTCTGAAACATTCCTTTCATCAAATTTACCTTGCAAGAACAAAGCCACTATATTATAATGCTATTTATAAAATAAAAGGGAAAACAGATCATGGCAACTAAGAATAAACAGACAATCGGGGCATTTCTTATCATCCTTGCAGGATGCTTCTGGGGGAGCATGGGTATCTTTGTAAGGAGACTGGGAACATATGGATTTGATTCGATCCAGATTGTCTCCATACGTGTGACGATCGCAGCATTGATCTTTGCTGTAATACTATTGTTTAAAGACCGTTCGGGATTTAAGATCTCACTACGAGATATCCCGCTGTATTTAGGTTTGGGCTTTGGCAGCATCTTATTTTTTACGGTCTGCTATTTTACGGCAATCACTATGATGTCACTGTCAACGGCAGCAATACTTCTCTATACTTCCCCCATATGGATCATGCTTATGTCAGTGCTGTTCTTTAGGGAAAAGCTGACAAAAAAGAAACTGATTGCACTGCTACTTGCCTTTGGAGGATGTGTCCTGGTTTCCGGAATTTCAGGAGATGGCATCTCTCCTTTAGGCCTGCTGGTAGGCCTTGGTTCAGGGATTGGATATGGTTTATACAGTATTTTAGGGACAGTTGCTCTAAGGAAATACTCCCCGTTTACGGTTACATCTTATACATTTATGTTTGCTGCCATCGGCTCATGGGTTATATGTCGTCCCGTAGATATGCTTTCAAAATTCTCAGATGCTTCAGATCTTGGATTTTTGATATTCTTCTGCGGATTAACTGCTTTGATCACAGCAGTGATCCCCTTCTTAGCATATACTCTCGGACTAAAGTATGTCGAAGCAAGCAAAGCAGGTATCATAGCCACTATTGAACCCATGGTGGCAACATTGGTCGGGATCATCGTATTTTCCGAACCGTTAACACTTTTATCCGGTTTGGGGATAATTTTGATCCTGGCGGCAGTGATCATACTGAATATTAACCGGTCTCCGGTAAATACATAGGATAGGGTCAATGACATAAAATACAAATAGATTCTTTGTTTAAAAAAGGAGCGGATCAAGATGGAAAAAGTATATGTCCTAGGTCATAGGAATCCTGATTTTGACAGTGTATGCTCTGCATATGCCTATGCAAAACTGAAAAATATGATCGACCCACAAAAAAAGTATATTCCCGTTCGCTGTGGGCATCTTCCGAAGAGCATGAAAAAAGTCTTTGCGGAATTGGGCGTGGAGCCGCCCGAGTACATCCGGGATGTTTTTCCCAAGGTAAGCGATGTATATCTTACTTCGTCAACCGTGATTGATGCCGATGCTCCGTTAAATATGGTAGCCGCGTCATATAAAGCTACCAACCCTTCCGTTATCCCCGTATTTGAGAAAGACAGATTTTACGGCTTGCTGAGTGTTGATGATATCACAAGCTGGGCTATGGAGGAACTGTCCAGGAAAGGTAAAATAAGCGATATCCCCCGTGTTCGTGATATAATGCGCCCGGAGGAGGAACCGGTCGAGGCTTCTGAAATGTTTGAGGAAGCAAAAAGGAAGCTTTCTTCATCCAAGAAACGCGGCCTTGCAGTCATGGAAAACGGCAATTTTGTCGGATTTGTTACCAGAAGATGTTTCTTGAAATCCCCCAAGAATAATGTTATCCTTATGGATCACAATGAGGCAAAGCAAAGCGTAAAAGGTATTGAAACAGCCAATGTCGTGGAGATCATAGACCATCACAGGCTGGATTCGGTAAAAACGGAACTTCCCATTTTTATTGACGCCGAGCCTGTTGGCAGTACCTGCACCATCGTGTTCAGAAAATATATCCAGGAAGGTATAACTCCGGATACGGCTTCCGCCAAGATGCTGCTAGCCGGGATTGTATCGGATACACTGATACTGAGAAGTCCTACCACCACCCCGGTAGATGTGGCTTCGGCAAATCGGCTTGCCGCGATTATCGGAGAAGATCTGAAAGAGATCGGACTAAGGATGTTCTCATGTATGGAAGGTCTCAAAAACCGCGCGCCCAAAGAGGCTGTGGAATCGGATTTCAAGACATACAGCGAAAAGAATCTGAAGATAGGCATAGGCCAGTGCGAATGTACTACATTGGAAGATGTAGAGGATTACAGGGCTGAGTACATTGAAGCTTTGGAGGATATAAGGAAGCGTCAGGAACTTGACTGGGCAGTCCTCATGATCACAGATGTGCTCCGCGAGCACAGCGTTTTGCTCTCCACAGATTTTGTGGCAGGCAGTCATCTGCCTTACAGCCTGATATCCGATCATGTGTATGATATGCCGGGTGTCATGAGCCGTAAAAAACAGCTCCTACCGGAGATATTGCACGCGATAGCTGAAGGCTAAGGAAATGAACTTCGACATGAATACTATACGGTCGTTACAAAATATTTTTCGTTTTAAAAAAAATACTTGACATCCGGAATATTTCATGATATTATCTTTTAGTGTTGTTCGGAGAGTTGGCCGAGTGGTTGAAGGCGCTGGTCTTGAAAACCAGTGATCCCGTAAGGGACCGTGGGTTCGAATCCCACATTCTCCGCGAGATTTTCAACATCGAATGACCACCAATGCAGGTGGTCATTCTTTTGTAGAAGATTTTCGTTTTTTATATGACCCGGTGACGGGGTGATTTAGGTTCTTTGGAGAAATACCCAAGAGGCTGAAGGGGCTCCCCTGGAAAGGGAGTAGAGCGTTAATAGCGCTGCATGGGTTCAAATCCCATTTTCTCCGCTAAAAAAGATCTGACCTTAATATGTGTCAGATCTTTTTTATTTCAGTCCTTGGTCCAGTACGGTTTCTGGTCTTTATGCGAGTACCCTTTCAATCTTTCTTGGAATACCTGCAGGGTATCTTCATACTTGGCGGCGGATTTCTCCTTGATCCGGCCTTGCTCCTTAAACCTTGTGAGGGCCGATTCAAACTCCGCCAGGTTTTTCTGGGCGTTATCCTTATAATTGTTGCTCATGTTCATCTGCATCTCGGACAGTATCTCGTCCAGCTTCTTTTCATATTTATTCTTAAAAAGGTCCGTCAATCCCATAATTCTTCTCCTGAAATTCCTAAACTTTTCATCACCATAATGTTTTACTTTCTTTTGCGTGGTTTTGTATTTCTTTGATATTCTGTGTCCATTGCAAAAAACAATAAAGAAAGCTGTTTACAGTTGCATCAGTATCGCACGGCAGGGTGCTCCGTCAGCTCCGCCCAGGTTTATCGGTGCGGCATCAAGTAAGTAAATACCTTCTTCAACGTCTGCAAGCCTGATCCCTTCAAGAAGCACTATTTCAGCCCCAAGCATAATAAGGTGTACCGCCATGGGAGCATCCTCAGGTCCCACAGTCTGAGATTCGTTACCAAACAACAGAAGATTACTCTCGACAAATACCTTTGCAGCCTCTTCAGTCACCACAGCTTTGCCTTTTACCAGTATTCGCCTGCATTTATCGGGCGTTTCGACCTTAATGCACGGTGCATTCTCTTCAGCAAATGCCTTATTTGCTTTTTCTACCATCTTCCGGGCATCATCTCCGGTGATATTTCCCTCGAATTCAGTCACATATGCAAAACCTACAAACCTCTCCATAGACACTTCATCGATCTTTTTCCCGCTGTCGATAAAATGATACGGTGCATCCACATGCGTTCCGTTATGAGCGCACATCTTGATCGCAGTTAGGTTGCATACAGCGCCTTCATTTATCTTCATAACACTGATTTTTTCCGGCTGAGGATCCCCCGGGAATACATTGCAGTTAAATACTTCCTGTGAAATATCATAAATCTTCATACACTTCTCCTTCCTTATCGGTGATCACCGTTTCCTTTAAGCATTGTCACATGAGTTTCTCACAAATATCCCACTCCGCTTTGTTATTCAGATAAACGTCGGTATAGACCGCATCCCATGTGGAGTGCGCCGACATTACGTTAAATCCGTAAAGATATGTTTCCCTCATAAAGGAATATACATCTGTTGAGAAATTGATCTTGTACTCTCCCGTTGCAAGATGCTCGGCATTCGAATACTTTGCCATGAAGTATCCCGTTTTTTTCTCATCATTCTCGTTATAATCAAAAGAAACGACAAATACGGACATCTGCTTTGAATAATCTTTTTTAACAAGTGTATATACGGCATACACCTTAAAACTGTCCTTTATGTATGCAAAATCGGAATCATCGCACTCCGTTACCGCTTTTTGTATAGCGTTTTTCTTCAATGCCTCAAGATCTTCCTCTCCGACCGCGGTAATATCGGTAACATATTCATTAAGTCCCGCAACGGTATATTTCTTTTCAGTTTCGGTAAGAACATACTTTGTATTTTTCTGCGTAACCGTATCCTTACCGTACTTTACGGTGATCGTATCTCCGTTACTCAGCTTTTCCATATCGCCGGTCGTCTTTTCTATCGAGGAGACGGCATTTACGTTTGCATCATAAAGCCTTGCTCTGCCGGCACCGCTTATACCGTCAAACTTGATCGTAAGCTTATCAAAAGGATTAATCTCCTTAACCGTTTCCTGTGCTTCGTTTTTGGAACGCTCGGAATTTTTCTTCATGATCCCACCGACAACCCCTAGCGAAATGCAGCCCAAGATCAGTATGCATACAATGGTTAAGCATACGACGGCTGGTTTTCTCCTTGTTTTAACCGCATCATCCCCACCGTTCATGTTATCCATTATGTGCTTTATCTGCATATCCTGGATATCGTCGCGCTCACGGTCCTTCTTCTCACCGTACTCCTCCGTCATATCGAGGACTGCACCGCAGAATTCGCACACCGTCGTTTTGTTTCTGTCATCATATTTAACTCTTGCCCCACATGAAGGACAGGTTACGGATTTAACATTAATGGACATTTTTACTCCTTCTAAACCAATTTTTATCGCGCCCGGTACTTAAACCGTTCTTATGACATAAGCGGTTATTGTTGATAAGATCAATTCAGGTCAATATACATTACCGGACGTATACCCATCATAAGATCGTCAACATGCCTTCCTTCGACATCAACATATTCGTACACGGCTGCCATTTTGTAATAATCGTTTTGATATCCGACACCCGGTGAGCGCAGCCACCACCACTCCAACTCGCCATCATAACGGTAACAATCAAGAGCTTTGTAGTGTTGTTCACTCGAAAAATCTACATGGAAATACTTCTCAAGCTCTTCCAAAGACAAGAGGAATATATGGTCTTTTGTATCTTTTCCTCCATCAGTGCCATAGATGGGATTCTTATTGTTCTTAATATTCGTGAGCTTGATCAATGCCCTTTCGTAAGTAGAAAATGCGTCATAATAGAAATAACCGTTAAGCCATTCACGAAGCGGACTCTTATCCCATGTAATTTTTTTATTCTTTTCGTTATATTCCCCCATTTCGACAATATACTTGCTAAGAAGCATCACCCTGTTGTTCTTTTCATCGTAATCAAGGATCTGCCACTCCAAGTCTTCCAATTTATAGTCCATGGGGTCATCTTCTTTTTGTATGTTATAGCTTCCGAATTTGACCAGTAGCTGAGAGAGCACCTCCATGTTGCCGGGCGTGAGATTGTTTTCTTTTATTATCTCGTCAGTCAGTTTAATCCTGAAAACGGGACGGACTCCGGTAGAATAATTAACTTTAAAAGACTCTCCCCAAGGCTCGTAATCTCCGCCATAATCCACATAGAGAGCGTATTTGGCATTCAGATAAAGCGGTGAATAGTCCGGGTCTCCTCCATTATAGCTGACACCCATTGAACGAAGCCACCAGCATCCTGTCTCGCCGTTTTTATACGTTGCAGTCCTGTTCTCATCCTTGGAGCGTTCCGCATCCTCTATGAGATATTCCTCAACCTCTTCGTCTGACAGCAGGAAAACCTTGTCTTCAACATTTTCGTGGATGACAGGCGTTATCAGCGACCTCTCCTTCTCCGTAAATGCAGTCTTATAAAAATCCTCATTCAGCCATTTCCTCAAAGAACACGTTTCCCATGTGACATTCTTGAGTTTTGTATTGTACTGACGCTCTTCTATGATATTTTTGCTGATAACCAGAGCGCTTTTCCCATCTTCCGAGTATGCAAGTACTTCCCATTCAAGCTCTGTCTTTTCAGGCTCGGTAACATATACGTCATTATCGTAATCCCAATAGCTCATATTCCAGCTTCCAAGCCTGATATAGTCCTTTTCTGCATTCTTCTTATACTCTGTAGAAAAGCTGAAATACCCTTTATCCGCAAGTTCAAGAAGCTTGGGATAATGCTTTGAAACATACTCTGCTACATCCTCCGGAACAGTCTGATTGACTAATTTCTCACATTCAACCCATAAACTGTCGGAATCCGGGTTTATATACAATACGTATTTCGTATCGGGATCAACCGTAACGACCAGTTCATCTATACCGTCATCAAAAAATACATCGGAATAACTGGTTTTTACATCCCAACCTTTCCAGTCATTCTCCATGTTAAATGCCAATGCAGCCTTAAGCTTTGCTTTCACATACTTTTTTAAAACCTTTGAGTCTGACTGCTTTACTTTGAGCTTGATGTTGTTTTTCAGTAGAGGCTTCGTAAATTCGGTATACTTCTTTTTCGAAACCTTTTCCTCTCCAATATAATACTCTTTCAAATACAGCATCTCATAGGCTTCATATATCATGTTGCATATCTTGGAAAAAGTGCCGTCCGAGAGCTTATAAACCATATCTTCCTTTATAAAATAATCATTTTCAATGATCTCCAGATAGCAAGTGTCGGAATAATAAACCTTAAACTCGACACTGTCATATAATCCGGTCGTATCAAGATTGAGACGCAGCATTTCCGAAACTTTTCCTTTTTTATACTTGAAAACAACAAGGTTCTTTTCGGTATCGTCCCCTTTCTCATCAAACTTACCGCTTACAAACATAGCTATAAGCTCATCCGTACCATCCTTATCAATGTCTGCAAAAGCATACTTGCACTGTTTGTTTTTGATCTTCTTCTGAAGCTTTTTTTGAACCTTTGTATTTGAAAGCGCAGCCGCCCGGGTACCTTCCGACGGCATTATAGGTAAAGCAAAACAGAATACCAATACAACAGCTAATAAGATTCTTGCAAGTGAATGTTTTTTCAGCATAAAAAACTCCTCCTTCGTCAAAGTCACCTCGAAAACGCTTTCAGCGTTTCCTCGGTAACAAAACGATGCTCCGCATCTTCTGTTTTGTTATATCCTTTATTATGCCACAAATCGCAAAAGTGTCAAGTTTTGCCGCATATTTTTTTGTCCGTTTTTAATCGGATAACCTTGACAAATTGTTATTATAGCCTTAAAGTCATAGTATGGAAAGTATTCATCAAGCCGTTTGTGTCCACGTGACGAGAAAGGAAGGATAACCAGATGAAAAAGAAGATGCTGATCATGTAGAAGGATACTCTTTTGATCACAAAATGTTCATCCGGCAAGAAATATAAATACGCAGTACGTGCATACGTTAACGGTACATGGACAGAGATAGATAAGGCTTCGACAGCTACGATAATGCTTTAAGTAAAAGACGCAGGGCTTTGGCTCTGCGTCTTTTCTATGACCATGATCAATTTTCAAAATAACCCGATGGTACAATCCCCGTACCTGTCACATTGTATTCCCTTTTAAAAACAGTTCCATCTTCAATCGGGAAATTGCTAAACCCCGATGAACCTTCTGCCCTAAAGATCAGATCACCGTCTACTACGTCAAAGTAATTTTTCTTTGTTCCTTCGATAATCGTCAGCAGATTGTCCTCTATATTCCAGTTACCACTCGAGATATGACTGCTGTACACCGGCTGAGAATAAGAAACCGTCCCATCTTTAAATAACAATAACCTGAAAGGGCTTGTCTTCTGCTCTAAATTAGGAACTGTAACCTTATCATCGGTACATTTGTATGATTTCCCACCAATCTCCTTATCCTGAGCATAAGGCAATGCAGGCTCAAACCCGGGACCCGTTCTATAAGCATTTATATCATTTACCGTTTTCGTCTGCGGATCATAATATACCATGATCCCGTCACCGTTTTCTACATTGTTTCCGTTTATATTCGTAGTACTTTCAGTCTCCGTCCCAGCTTTATCTTCCTTCGCAGTATCCTTATGATTGGCTAAAAAAACTACTCCCATTACAGTGCCTGCTACCAATACCACGACTATGATCCAAAACAACGGTTTCTTATAATTCAATATCGATTTCATGCTGTTCTTTACTCCTGTCTTGTCAAAACCGTCCTTATCGTTACCAAACACTGCTGCCTTTGTCCGACACCCGGGATAATGTTTTAGATAAGCGATGTACTAAAGTATCTTTCTGCCCGGTCAGGCAACATAGTAGCGATAGTCATATCCTTCCCATATTTTTCCGCCATCTTCTTGGCTGCCCATACATTGGCTCCCGATGATGTACCTACCAATAGTCCCTGAACGCGAGCCAGTTCACGGGCCGTGTTTATGGCATCTTCATCCGATACTTCCACTATATCCGTGATGATGGAAGTATCAAGTATATCGGGAATAAAACCGTCTCCTATTCCCTGTATCTGATGCAGTCCGGGCTCATCTCCGAGAAGAGCCGAAACATTTTTGGGCTCAACGGCAACTATCTTACATTCAGGATTTCTTTCAAGCAGATATTCTGCCACGCCTTGCAGCGTTCCGCCGCTGCCTATACCGGATACATAGACATCTATCTTTTTCCCGAGCTGTTCCGTTAATTCTACAGCAGTAGTCTTGTAATGCATCCTCGGATTTGCGGGATTCTGAAATTGTTGAGGTACGAAGTAGTCTTCCGAAGAAGCTGCTATCTCCAACGCCTTATCTACAGAACCGCCGATACTTAGTTTAGGATCCGTCAGAACCAGTTCAGCCCCTAAAGCTTTTATGATTTTCTTACGTTCCTCGCTCATGTTTTCAGGCATAACGATAATAACCCGATAGCCCTTCCTGACGCCGCATAATGCAAGCCCGATACCTGTATTGCCGGACGTCGGCTCTATGATAGTCATACCGGGTCTTAATCTCCCGTCCTTTTCCGCTTCCTCGATCATATTGAGAGCTATCCTGTCCTTTATACTTCCGCCCGGGTTTAAGAATTCTGCTTTAGCATATAACTGTAATCCTGTTGTCTGCTCCAAACTGATAAGAGGAGTGTTTCCGATCAGATCCAAAACATTTGTATAGTACATCTTTACTTTTCTCCTTGTTCTTTATATTCTTTTTGCTTTCTCTTCTTCTTTTTCTTATGTGCGATTATCAATGCGATAATGCATATGATCCCTACGCCCGGGATTATGATAACCAGGGGATTGTACTTTAACAGAAGCAGAAACAGTACAAAAATTTCGTTCGCCGTGCTTTTAATCCTTTTCCATAAGTTTTTCATAAAAAATCTCCTTTCTGTATTACAAGTTTATAGTAGTACTTCTCTAAAATCCGCTTCTTTGCATCCGTTTTTTATTGCCTTCTTATAATCTTTCTTGAATTGTGCAGTTCGCTTTATTTCTTTAATCATTCAAATCCTCCATAAGTTCATCTATGGAAGAGAACGATACCATCTCACCGTTTTCAGCGTCTTTTATCGCCTTTAGTGTTACAGCATTCGGAATTTCGGCAGTAACAGGAAAAGGTATACCTTTATGCAGGATTACCTGACGAAGATAAATATTTATAGCCGTCGACATATCAAGCCCTACACTCTGAAACACATTACCTGCTTCTTTCTTTATATTATCATCTACTCTTACTGTTATAGTACTCATAACATCGCCTCCTTTGTACTAACAATATAACACATTGTTAGTACATTGTAAATTGCTTTTTTGTTTTTAAATCACTCCGATTACAGCTTTATTTTCAGCACTCCGGGCATGCCGGTGTCTTTTCTTTCAGGCAAGTCTATGACAAGTACTCCTGCATGTTGTACATAGTTTACAGGGCCTGCTCCGAGGTACTCTATGCTCTGTACTTTTTCTTCCGGGGTAAGTGACTTGATGACAGCGGTTTTTGAGTGATTGCCCTTCATGATGAAGGCATATATGCATCCGTCCTTCTGTACAAAACGGAAGTCATCCTCCTGCCAGTCTACCTGATCCTCCCTGAAGCCTTCTATGATGACATGTGAATGTCCTTCTCCAGATACCCTGTAAGGTCTTGTACTATATACCGCCTCATTGTTAACGCTGAACCATTTTGCAAGCTCATCAAGTATCCATTCAGCCTGTTCATCTATGGTCCCGTCCGGACGCTGCAGGATATTGAGGAGCAGGGTTCCGTTTTTCGCTATGCTGTCAATCAGGATATCTATGATATGTCTCGGCGTCTTATAATGTGCTTTCTTATCGTAAAACCAGCCGCCTATGCAAGTCTCGGACTGCCACGGTACGGGGCTGATGTCAGGCAGCTGACTTCTCTCCATATCAAGCACGCCAACACGGTATATCCTTTCGTCGCGGTGCTTCTGGGTATACACTGCATTATTCTCCCCATAGAGCTTTTCTGCAGTATTGTACAGGTAGCTTACTGCCTCTAAGCCGTACCTGTAGAGATTATCGTTCTTGTCCTCCAGATTGTTTTCTTCTTCAAACGGCAGCCAGCTGTCGGAATATAGAAGATCCGGCTGATAGTTATCTATGATTTCCTTCATGACATTCAGCCAGTACTCATGGAACTTCTCATTTTTCGTGAGCCATATGCACTTGCTGTCGTCCTCACCGGGCTTAGTAACATGCTCATAGTTATCATGATAAAAATCCCTGTAGGCAGGGTCATTGCCGTCGTAAGGTACGCCCGCGTACGGTCCATAAGTATCGCAGCCTTTATTCGAGCGCCACCAGGAGAATGATGCTCCCAGATGCTCCGTCATGCCAAAGGGCATATTGTATTTCTTTGCGGCTGCTTTCCACAGACCGCATATATCCTTATGCGGTCCCACCTCCACACTGTTCATGCGGTTATATTTCGACTTGAAGTTAAAGAAGTGGTCATGATGCGATGCCTGAGCAACAAAATACCTTGCTCCTGCCTTATAGTATTTTTCCATCAATACATCGGGATCGAACTTTTCCGCTTTCCAGAGAGCACAGATGTCCTTAAATCCGAACTTCGAAGGGTGTCCGTAGGTACGAAGATGATACTCATACTGGTCGGTTCCCTGTATGTACATGTTCCGTGCATACCAGTCTCCGCACATAGGTACAGACTGTGGTCCCCAGTGGCTCCATATGCCGAATTTCACATCCCTGAACCATTCAGGGCATTTATATGTTCTTAACGATTCAAATGTGGGTTCAAACATGGTGACCTCCTCTTCATATTCCTAATATAATCTATTTTATGTCGTCTCTATATATACCCTATTCTTTTCTCTAACTGTTTTGAAAGTATGGATGGTAACATAAAAACCTTTCCCCTATCATTTTATAAAACCTTTCCGTGAAAGTTACCGGCAAGTTAAATTTCCCTATATTTCGATATTTTTTCCTCAAAAACATTCTGTTCTGCAAGTTACCGGCAAGTTAAATTTCCTTTGTTTTTCGGGATTATTCTTTCATAAACATCCTGTTCTGCAAGTTACCGGCAAGTTAAAGAAACAATTTTTTTAGAAGTATCTTGTCAAAAATCCAAATAATTATCTCACTATGATTAAAGCCATCAGGACAACAATATCACCGCGCCGTCAAAATCTGACAGACCGGTAATCGTCAGGCGACGTCCGTCAAGCTCAACTCCTATGCCTTTACGTTTGAAGCATTCGCATGCCGGCTCGATATTCGGATTGCTTCCAAGAACAGCCTCGGGCAATTCTATTTCTATCGTATCTTTTCCTTCCATGGCAAAAGTGTTTACCACTATAACTGCCTTGGGTGATACAGAAACGTTCTTTGTGTCGCCGTTTTCAGCGGCTCTTACTACAACCTGCCAGCCTTTTAGCTCATTATAGCTGTTCTGATAAGGTCCGTAACGGAAGTTTCTCCCGTGCTTTATGACCGGAGCGCATTTCTTATAAAAAGCTATGGCTTCATCTACGATTTTAAATTGTTCTTCGGATATCGTACTCATGTCGCCGGACAGGCACATTCTCCCAAGGAATGTATTTGAGAGAGAATAATACAGTCTTTTTTCATCATCCTTTGCCCGGAGCACTGCCCAAATCTGGCTCTGGGCCGGAAGTATCGCACGGGTTACATTTGCTGCGATCACAGGGATTGCCTGCCATTCGTGCGCGTCGGAGAATGATGCCATCGAAGTTACCGCCTGCATCGAAGGTTCAAGACGATGACCTCCCGAGGAACAATTTTCTATGACTATTTCCGGGATTTCTTTTCTTATCTTTTTAAAGAAATCTCTTGATGCCTCGAGGCTCTGTCTCATGCCTTCTCCCTGGGACTCCGCACCGTCGCATCCGATCCCGAGATTATCGTTGTAATCAACCTTCAGATATCCGAAACCGTTGTCCTTCAGGTTATTGATAACACGTTCTGTAAGGTAATCTATAACTTCGGGTTTTCTCATATCGAGGAATCTCCGGAACATGGTCTGTATCGGTATCCCGTCACGTTTCAGGAGCATATCCTCATTTTTAAACATGTCGGAATCCTTTCCGACCACTTCCATTTCATACCAAAGCCCGGGTATCATCCCGCATTCCCTTATTTTATCGGCCGTCTTTTTAAGGCCGTTGGGGAATTTGTTCTTATTTGTGATCCAGTCTCCGATATCGGACCAGTCGTTTCCGTCCTTGACGTGCCAGCCCGCGTCTATTACGCAGTACTTTATACCATGGCCTTTGAGACGCTCGGCTATGGCTTCCATTTCCTTCTCATCCGGGTTGCCCCAGCTGGTGCAGTACTCATTGAATATGATCGGCAGTTCTTTTTCGGACTCCGGTACGTTTTCCAGATTTATAAGCTGAGCGGATGTAAGTCTCCGACTCACCTCATCAACACTGTTTAAGGTTATTCCGTAATTTTCATCGCACCCGGTAAAAATGTTGGACCCGACTCCTGTTTTACAAACTGTAAGTACTGCTTCGGGAGTAACAAAGCTTTCTTTCGGCTTCAATTCCTTCATCCAGTGCCCGAACTCCCTGTCGGCTATACCGCCCGAGAGTGAATTTTTCTCGTCCCTGTTATAGACCTCCATCTGCCATGATGAATTCATGTACAGCTGGGCTCCGATTGAATATCCGCTTGACTCTTTCCCGTTACCCTGTGAAGAAGCTCCTGTTTTTTCTCCCCTATCAGTCACTACCATCCATGGGAAATACCTTCTCACGGGCATGGAACCCACCTCAC
Organism: Lachnospiraceae bacterium; assembly: GCA_016290905.1. GTDB lineage: Bacteria > Bacillota > Clostridia > Lachnospirales > Lachnospiraceae > RUG11977. The sequence continues at coordinate 16,221 of JAEEVO010000004.1, forward strand.
CGAATCTTTCGCTCGACGCGCCTATACGCAGCCACGCAGGTTCAAGCTCCATATCAAGGAAGCTCCTGCTTTCAAGCTTTCCTTCCATGCTCCACTTGCTTTTCATTCGGTGAAGCACAAGGTCCTTCTGCCTAAGTCCCTTACCCGTAACCGGGAAGGCGCAGATATTAAAAGAGGACGCCATCTCTAAAGTCTCTTTTTCCTTTGAATCCGATTCAAAAATCGAATAGGCTTTAATGTATTCAGTGCCCCCGATATATTCTATAACAGAAGATATTTTAATATTTCTTCTTTCGTATTCCGTAATGATCCTTTGAATGCCTGCTGCTCTGTTGCCGCTTCCTGTATCTGCGGTTATATAACCGTCCTTCGAAATATTTTCCACCCTCTGAGCTATGAATTTCATGTCGTTCGAGGACTGGCTGTTCTTCATGGAATGTCCGTGTATAAAACCATCCGGATAGTTGTCACCGATAAACTTGCATTGCACTGCCGGCTCCACGCTCCACCATCCTTCAAGATTTATCCTGTCGTCATAGCCTGCCGGCAAAAGCGTGTAACCTACACTTCCGCTCCGGTTATCTTTTATGAAAATGACCAGCATGTCACCCAATTCAAATTTCGAATATATTTCTTTATCTGCCATTATCGATACTTTCCCCTATGTTCATATAATGCTCTGCAAGTCCTATATCTTCCGGTGTGGTTATCTTGATGTTTCTATAGTCTCCGGGAACTATCTTCACCTTATGCCCTGTGTATTTTTCTACCAGCATGGCATCATCGGTTATTGCCTTTGATGCTGAAGACCCGTTATGGGCCGCTTCCTCATAAAACTTCTCAAAAGCCTCTTTTATCAGCGAAAGGCTAAAGCACTGCGGGGTCTGGATGCGGTACATCTTTTTCCTGTCGGGAGTATGCGATACATCCATGTTCTCATCCGCTTCCTTAACTGTATCCTTTTCGGGCACACCCGGGATACAAGCCTCGTATTTTACCACATTTTCGATACAGGAATTTATAAGCTCCGGCGTAACCAGAGGACGCACGCCGTCATGTATCAGAATATAGTTTTCGGCAACATCACTCCCTGACGTTCCTTTTAGTACCTGTTTTAATCCCTCGTATACAGAGTCGCATCTCTCAGCACCGCCGGCACATATAGCCGTAACCTTTTTTAAACAGTATTTCCGTACTATCTCTTCCCTGACATAAGCAATTTCATCTTTTCCGGTGACCACGATCACATTGTCTGCATTGCTTTTTTCAAACGCTTTCAGGGTCAGGCTTAGAATTGGATGCGAATTAAGTTCGATGTACTGTTTTTTCACAGTACTGTTCATCCTCTTTCCTGCTCCTGCCGCAACAATTATAGCTGAAAATCTTTTTGCCATTTGAACCGTTCCTCCGACTTGATCATGCACGTTCCCCGAGCTTCAGGTTCGGGACGGCGTTCAGGTCGAGACCGTGCCGTGTACCGGAAATGTATTCGTAATATGCGGCGCATCCGATCATGGCGGCGTTATCGGTGCAGAGTATCGGTGACGGATAATACAGCGTATATCCGTTTGCTTCACAGGCTGCCTTCATTCCGGCACGGAGCGCCGAATTTGATGCAACTCCGCCTGCCATGGCGATTTTGGTATATCCGAAATCTTTTGCGGCTGCCATTGTTTTGCTGACAAGCGCATCTACTACTGCTTCCTGGAAAGACGCTGCCACATCTGCGACCGTCACTCCCTGTTCCTCATCTATCATGTCATTACCTGAAAAAACTGTTTCGTAAACAGTTTTTCCCTGTTTTGGCTCTTCTTCGACATGTCCCGCCGTCTGCTTCATCTTGCAAGAATTAAGGTAGTTAAGCACTGCCGATTTAAGGCCGCTGAAGCTGAAATCATAAGGACAGCCTTCGATATGGGCTCTTGGAAATGCCAATACATCCTTTCTGCCGGTCTTCGAAACCTTATCAACCTTCGGCCCGCCCGGATATCCGAGTCCGATGGCTCTGGCTACTTTATCAAATGCCTCACCCGCCGCATCGTCGTGGGTTCGTCCGATTATCTCATATTCCGCATATCCGTTAACTTTTACGAGATGTGTATGTCCGCCGGATACGACAAGGCAGAGATACGGGGGCTCCAGCTCTTTATGTTCAACATAATTTGCCGCTATGTGCCCTTCAATGTGATGTACTCCGACCAGCGGTTTGCCGGTTGCATATGCTATGGCTTTTGCCTCAGCCACACCGACCAGAAGTGCCCCGACAAGTCCGGGCCCGTAGGTCACTCCGATCGCATCGATATCGTCAATTGTGACACCTGCATCCTTAAGCGATGTTTTAATCACCTGATTGATCTTTTCTATATGTTTTCTTGATGCTATCTCCGGCACAACGCCTCCGTACAGCGTATGAAGGTCTATCTGAGAATAAATCGTATTAGAAAGAACCTCCCTGCCGTTCTTGACTACGGCAGCCGCGGTCTCATCGCACGAAGATTCAATTGCAAGTATCAAAACATCCTTACCCATTTTTCACACTTCCTGATTTAAAATTTACTGATTGATTCAGTCAGCCTCGGTGATGGTTGACTCGTCCTTTATTTCCTTGAAGGCGGCTATCTTCCACTTTTTGTCGGCATCTTTAACGATACTGAATTTTTCGTAGACCTTCTTCATTCCGGAACCCTGTTCGGTAAACGACATATTTATTATCGCGGTTTCTCCGAATTTGGTCTCAATATATTCGATATTTTCGGTAGAATCTATCCAGTAATCAAATATAGATTTCTTTTCCTTCTTATATTTTTCCCGTTCATTCTTTATCGCTTCCACCTGTTGATCCTCACTGTTGATAGCAAGCAGATCCGGATAATAAAGGTCTCTGAGCTTGGAAACAAGCTTTTCTATCTGTTCGTCGGTAAGCTCATCATTATACAGGCACTTCGTTATCCTGCAATAGATTTTCAGTACTTCACGCGGCGTTGCCGGATAGTTTTTTACCAGGTCTTTTCTGATCAGTGTTTCTGCTTCCGTTAATTCCGAAGGTATTTCCGTAGCCTCTTCTTTCCCGTTGTCTCTTGTCAGCATGATATATAATCCTATGATCACGCCTGACAGGATTACCAGAAATACTATCGTCCCTACCGGGCTGGTTTTCGTCTTTTTAATATTCATATTTCTTCATCCTTAAAGTTAAGTGTGACAGTTCTCAAATCCTTTGCGGCGATGGCGTTCGGGAATATTTTCCTGATCTTACCGACATATTCTGCAGGGTTGACAAGTGACGGGCTGTAATGGGTAAGCCACATCTCGTCAGGTCTCGGATCTGCCGATGCCGCAAGTCCCGCCGCTTCGGCAAATGTCATGTGCTTATGTTCTACTGCCTTATTGTCCTTGTCATCCTCTCCGTACATGCCTTCACATATGAAAATGTCCGAGCCTGCTGCCATCTCCGAGATGATGCCGACAGGACGCGTATCCGTACAATACGTTACCTTTATACCCTTTCTTTCGGGACCGAGGATCATGTCCTGTGTATATTCGATCCCGTCCAGTTCCACAACCTGACCCTTCTGCAGCCTGCTCCAGGCCTTCATCGGAACATTGTTTGCTGCGGCTTTTTCGGGATCAAACTTTCCCGCACGGTCTATCATGATGCTGTATCCGTAGCAGGTAACCCTGTGATTAACTCTGAACGCTTTTATCCTGTATCCGCACATGGAATACTCACACACTGTATCATTCAGTTCTATGAACTTTATCTCAAACGGAAGCTCGGGCGCTATCACCCTCAATGCATTTACCGTTCTCTCCAGTCCTTTGGGACCGATCAGTGTTACCGGTTCCGTTCTCTCCGCGTTCCCCATCGAGAGCAGAAGCCCCGGCAGACCGCTTATGTGATCTCCGTGAAAATGTGTAAAGCACACAGTGTCTATATCGTGAAAGCTCCAGCCTCTTTCCCTTATCGCCACCTGGGTTCCCTCACCGCAGTCGATAAGCAGGCTGCTTCCGTTGTACCGTGTCATAAGTGCCGTCAGCCTCCTGTAAGGCAGCGGCATCATGCCACCGGTACCGAGTAAGCATAAATCCAACATATTTTAACCTTTCTGAAAATGTTTTACTGTCATATGTCCGAAGGATCTTGTTTACCATTATGGTTGTCGATTAAATCAGAGGCCGTACAAGGCTCATTAGGACTGCGTCCTCCGTCGGATTCGAATAATAATCCTTCCTGAGTCCCGTTTTCGAAAAACCGGTCTTCTCATAGAGCTTTCTTGCAGGCTCATTCGAGGCTCTTACTTCGAGATAAAACATCCCGGCCCCTTTGTCCTTTCCAAGCTCAAGCATCTTTTCAAGCAGATGATACCCTGTTCCTTCTCTTCTGCCCGTTTTCCTTACGGCTATCCGCAGGATCTCGCATTCGTCGAGCACGATCATGACCACGCCGAACCCCAGGAGTTCTCCGTCTCTTTCCGCAATAAGAACAGTCTGGGTATTCCCTTTTAGGATGGCCTCGAACTGTCCGACAGACCACGGATCGCTGAAGGCTTCCTCTTCTATTTTCATGACAGCATCAATATCCCCGTCTGTCATAAGACGCGTTGTTAAATTTATATCATTCATCATAAATCTGCCGTTAGGGCTTCATCCTTTCGCTGCAAGTTCCCGTTCAGCCTGGGATTTTCTTAAGTATACCGGTACATGTGCATCAGCATCAACGGTTTTCCCCGTCTCACAGATTATTGTACCGAGTGCCGCAACCGAAGCCGCCCTTTGCAAAAGCAGGCTGTTTGAAGCAAAAGCATATTCCTCTTTGAAATTTTCCTTTATATATTCCGCATAAACCGGAACACCGTCACCGTTAAACAAAACTTTCCTGTTAAGCCCCTCAAGCTCTCTTAAAAGCTCGTCAAGAGGACATGCCTTTTCCGGGATGACTGTTTTTAAAGGCCATATCCGGGCTGCCGCATCCGCCTCGTTTGCATTAGCTTCACTATTACCTGCAACGCTCTCCGCAACTTCATAGGCGGCTGTATAAACCTCCTGCCTCCTTGCGTCCATTATGGGACAGAGTATGCAGTCCTTTGCTTCCGACAGGTTATAAGCCAATGCCTCAAGTGTTGAAACCTCTGCAATTCTTTTATCAAGTGCAAGTCCCAGTCCCTTTGCCGTAGCTGAGCCTATCCTGAGTCCGGTAAAGGAACCCGGTCCCCTTGATATGGCTATGCAGTCCAAATCCTTTGTCTCAAGACCTGCGGATTTCATCACTTCCGAGATCATGGGAAGCAGTGTCTGCGAATGTGTTTTCTTATTGTTTACGGTATATTCCGAAATAAGCCTTCCGTCAGTCATGACCGCAGCCGAAGCGGTAAGTCCCGAGCTTTCTATTCCTAAAATATTCATGAGATCCGTCCTCTGATATCTGATTTTCTAGTCAAAGTCACCTCGAAAACGCCTTCAGCGTTTCCTCGGTAACAATTTCTAACTAAAGCTTTCCATATGTCATCTCAATACACCTGTAATCAAAGCCCTTCGAGGCGTCCTTTTTCAGCCTGAGCTTCACGGCATTTGACGGTATAATCTCCTTTATCATGTCGGACCACTCAATAACCGTTACCCCGTTTCCGAAGAAATAGTCGTCATAGCCTATCTCTTCCATCTCCGAAGGATCCTCTATCCTGTATACATCAAAATGGTAAAACGGAAGCCTTCCGTCCGTATATTCTTTTATAACAGTAAATGTCGGGCTGCTGACAGGCTCCTTTACTCCGAGAGCCGCTGCTATGCCTTTGGCGATAACGGTTTTCCCTGTTCCGAGATCCCCGTCAAGGCAGAATATGTCACCTGCGGATGCCTTACTCCCAAGTTCGTACCCGTATTCAAATGTTTCTTTATCCGAAAATGTTTCTTTTATCATTTTTAATCCCGCCAAATGTATCATTATCGTAAAACTGTCCACTTTTTATCATATCATTATTACAGAATAATAGCAATAAATATTTTCTTGCGGAGCTTGCACTTTAGGGCTGGGCTTATCGCGAAAAAAAACCGTGTTCCCTGCATTAAGCAAAGAAACACGGGTCTAAAGTCCACATGTCGGATTTATGATCATCCTTTAAAATTCTTAACGTTTTCTCTCATAAGCTGAAGGAAAATCTCCTCATTCTCACCGAGATCGGCCTTAGGAGCAAGGAATGCCCTCATCTTTCCGAGATATATGTAATAAGCTGTCTTACCGTTGATGACTTTCATGATACGGTCGTACTTATATGCAGCGTACTCAGTCTGCCTTGTCATGTCAAACCCGGCCTCGCTGAATGTATAAGTGATCGTACCTTCCTCTGTGCACATGTTCTGTGACTGTGCCTTTGACCTTTTTTTGAGGCTCAGAGGACTGTTTATGATAAAGAAAAGGAATATTGCTATGAATATTACGCCCTGGACGTTCTCACCCTTCGTAAAGCTCCATACAGACATAACTACCGAAGCAATAACTATAAGAATGGCAAATACTCCGACGATACTGCAATAGGTATGGTGGAACATAAACCTGAATACATCCTCCGGCGTAGGCTTTCCGGCAAAGGTAAGCTGCTTTCCGTAATGCTCCATTGGAGGATCGTTATCATCCCCGGGCTTTTTTTCGGTCTCTTCCTCATCCGTCTCTTCTGAATATTCATCGGGATCATCTTCAGGATTTTCTATATTGTCCCCGTCGTATTCGTCATCAACGTCTGTCTCCAATGCATCTTCGTCTTCGTTTGCTTCCGCAAGTTCTTCTTTTGAGAGAGTTGAAAGCGAAGCCAGCTCAGCTATCGATCTGCCCGATCTTTTGGGCGCTTCCTGTTTCTTTACTTCAACTTCATCATCTGTCTTTTCTTTAAGCTTTAAACTCATCTTTCTCTTTCCTTTTACTTGTTCTGTCCCTTACTTTTCATAAACCGGCTTAACGGCTTGTATACAACCATTGTCACTATCGAAACCGCTATACCTTTCAGCAGGTTGAACGGACCGGTGGCAAGCAGGATAAATGTGGTTTCATCCGATATCATGGAATTTGCCTTTGTACCGAGCTTGACTATATCCGCCATGGTCGTTGTACGTCCCTGCTCCGTAAAGAATTTGATAAATGCGGGGATCAGGTACAGCCAGTTAAATATCATGCTGAATACCGTTATGCTAACGGTTGCGACAACGCATGCAACGATGGCTCTCTTTTTCGTCTTGTTGTTGAAATATATAACCGCAGCGGGGATAATGAAGCTGCAGCCTACCACAAAGTTTGCAAGTTCACCGATAAATGCGGTCGACGTTCCTTTAATGAGCAGCTTGATGAGTATCTTCATGAACTCCATGACCACGCCCGTTGCAGGACCGTAAGCAAATGCTCCGATCATAACGGGAAGCTCACTGAAGTCAAACTTGTATATGCTGCCCGGTATAAAGGGAATGGGGAAATCCAAAACCATGAGCACAGCCGCCATAGCTGAAAGAACTCCTATCACCGCCATTTTCTTGGTGGTAAAGAATTTTTCCTTTTCCGATCCGGCATTATTCTTGGTGAAAAGCTTTTCCAGCACGAACGCTATGACGAACATAGCAACAATGATACCGAAAAACACAAGCAGATATACAATATTTTCTGCTGCCGTCTCCCAGAATGTAGGAGACTGTTTTGTTGTTTCAGCGGCTTTCTCTGCCGCTTTTGTTACCTCTGCAGCCTGTTCGGCTACCAAAAACAGATTCATATCTTTCTCCTTTCATCCGGACTCTGACCGTTGGTCCCGGAGTTGCACCGGGTCAGCCCTTGGGCACGCGGACTATACCGCCAGTAGGGAATTGCACCCAACCCTGAAGATTTTTAACAGAGATACAATACCACTTCTTTTGGAAAAAAGCAAGTAAAAAATGCTAACTTAGCCCAATTCTTGCCGTAACCTTCTAAAACAGTTGTCAAACATAATAAAATGTGCTATTATGGTCTTTGACGTTTTAATGCGGGCAATGATGGTTTTTATTTCATGCCTATAGTCTGTACAATCATTGTAAACGAGGATATAACAATGTTCAAGAAAACAGCTTTAGTTTTAATAGCCGCCCTGGCAATATCCCTGATACTTCCCTGTACACAGGATGTCTTTGCCAAGAAGTCAAAAAACAAAACAGCATCCGGGACATTAACGGAAACCGTTTCACTTTCCGGAGAGGAAACCGTTACACAATCCGGTGAAGGAACTGAGACAGATCTCGAAGACACATCTGCACCTTCCGATGAGCCCGGACTTAATTACACAAAAAAGGTACTGTATGTCGGCAAGACCTTCGATCTGGAACTGAACGGAGTCGAAGGAAAGATCAAATGGTCATCATCCGACAAAAACATTGCTACAGTAAGCAAGGGACATGTCACAGGCATAAGCGCAGGTTATGTTTACATATACGCTGACTGCGAAGGCATAAGATATGAATGCCTTGTAAAGGTAAAGTCGGCAGGTCTTACAACAATATCAAAGAGGATCAGGAAGGGCAACTCCTTCAAGCTTAAGGTAAAGGGCACCAAGGCTGTTTCGTTCAGTTCTTCTTCAACAAAAATAGCAAAGGTTGACGCAGACGGCACTGTTACTGCCCGTAAGAAAGGAACCGCGGTAATCTCCTGTCTTTGCGAGAACGGTGAAACATATACATGTGAAGTCGAAGTATATTTGAACATCCTTGATATAGAAGATCCTACATTTTCAGACCTTGCCCCGACCGTAAACATGAGCTTTGAGGAGCTTGTCGGAGATAACGGCATATATGACGAGCTCACAGCCATGCCCGAAGCGGGCACCTATAAGATCATCGTCGATCTTTATCATAAGGTTGTTATGGCATACACAAAGGACGAGAACGGTAAATACACACGTCCCGTAAGATACATGCTCTGCGGAGTAGGCGCTTCGAGCACCCCCACTCCTACCGGCACCTTCAAAATGGAGAACTACAGACTCCGCTATGAACACTTCAACAAAACCAACTGTTACGGTCAGTACTGGAGTATCCTTACCGGCAGGATATATTTCCATTCAATCCTCTATACTTCGTTTAACGCTAAGGATTATACCGATACATCTTATGATAACCTCGGGAAAGCCGTATCGCACGGATGCATCCGCCTCACTGTTCCCGACGCAAGATGGATCTACTACAATGTAGCTCCCGGAACCACGGTCGTTGTCAGAAAAGGCTCTTCCGATGACAAGGAAACCGCAGCCATCCGTGAAAAGCTTGTACTTGCGGAACGTCCCAAGACAAGACCCAATCTTGTAAAGGGCGAAATACCCGATACCGACAACTGGACGATAGACGAAGTACCTCATGAGACAAAATTCATACAGGGTTCGCAAAACGGCGGCGAGGCTGCCTTATGATAAAAAACATAAACGATCACATATCCTACATTCCCTGCTGTGAGATGCCTATCTCGGGGGATGTGGGTATTATAAGGGGAAAAAAGAGCACCTATCTGTACGATGTCGGAAGCACGCCCGAATGCCTTGATTTCCTTCATTCGCTAAACGGCAGGATGCAGCTGGTCATCTCGCACTTCCACGCAGATCATACGTGGTGGCTCACAAAACATAAAAAAGGAGACGCCGATGTCCGTGACGATGACGAGATCAGCATTTCCTACGAAAGACCCGCATTTGAGAAGCTTTATATAGGAAAGAGCACGGAGAAATACCTTCCCGACGGCACGATCGTTACAGAGCCGCTGCTGATTGAAGACGAGACTCCTTCAGGCGCTCCGTTAAAGCTTGAGATCATCCCCATGCCGTCTTCGCATTCCAAGGGTTCCCTTGCTCTGTCCGTAGATGACGAATATCTTTTCCTTGGAGATTCCACATATTGCAGGATCAGGAAAAATGCGGAGACCGGTGAGGAATGGGCAGAATACAATGTCATGAAGCTGCAGCAGCAGATAGCCGTTTTAAAATCCTTAAAAGCAGAAAAATGCCTGATCAGCCACGATCGGCATTTCATAAGGCCGAAGGCGGTAGTGATCAGGCAGCTTGAGGCTTTTTATTCAAAAAGGGAACCGGGTGAGAACATAATAAAGGTCTCCCGGTAAACAAATTATCAGCTATTTTACCAACATCAAAGCTGACGGAACGATATTGTCTTATCAAGCTTTCCGGCGGCTATTGTTTTATCTACCCAGAGCTTAAGGGTTTCGATAGATACCGAAATCCTGTCAAGCTGGTTCTTTATATTGTTAAAATCACGGAGCTCATCATCGGAAATCTCTCCGTCCGCAGTGATCTCTATGAGGCGCTCCTTTTCCTTGTTCATAGCATTAAGGGATGCTATCATCTCAAGTATGATCTGAGAAAGATCCTGGAGCTTCAGCTCTGCAACATGAGTCTGTCCTATGGGACACTCTTTAGCACAGAAGAAATTACACAATTCGGGAGCCTTGTAGCACTCAGCCATTGCAAGTATCTCATCGGGATGCGGCAGCGTCTTACCGCTTTCTATCTTCTCGATCCTGTCGTCCGACATAAATACCATGGATTCGCTTGCCTTCTGTCTGGTAAACTCGCATTTCTCACGGCACAGCTGATAAATGTTCTTGTTCTCCTTGATTGATTTCTTACCCATTACACTTCCTCCTGTGTCATTATTTATTGTATTTTATTTGCAGCCTGATTTCTGTCCTTGGGTTTAAGCGTGTTTACAGCCTTGGCTATAGCCACCTGTGTTTTCATGAAGTCAACCCTTGCTTTTCTTTCTTCTTCCTCGATCGTTTCCTCATACTGCCTTCTTCTTTTAAGCTCCTCTTCCTCTTCGCCGGGCGAAATGGCCGATTGACAGAGGAGTCTTGCATCATTCTTTGAAATATCGAACATACCCTTTGAGATGATACATCTGCGTTTTTCCCCGTCAGGCAGCGTAAAGCTTACCTCTCCGTCACCCAGGACCGCCGTCATTGCGGGATGATTGGCCATAACACCTATCATTCCGTCGCTTATCGGAAGCACAACCGATATACAGTCGCCTTCATAGAATGGCCGCTCCGGAGAAAGGATCTCCAAATGGAATGTGTTGCTCATCGATCATCCTCCCAGTGTTTTCGCCTTTTCCCTGACATCCTCGATAGTCCCGACATTGAAGAATGCAGCCTCCGGACAATCATCAAGCTCTCCGTCAAGTATTGCCTTGAAGCCCCTTATCGTCTCGCTTAACGGAACATAGACTCCTTCCACGCCGGTAAATTTCTCCGCCACGCTGAAGGGCTGTGACAGGAAACGCTGTATCTTTCTTGCACGGTAAACCGTTATCTTGTCCTCGTCACTTAACTCATCCATTCCAAGTATGGCTATGATATCCTGTAATTCCTTATAGTGCTGAAGTGTTTCCTGTACACGTCTTGCGGTATTGTAATGTTCCTCGCCGACATTTTCCGGCTCAAGAAGCCTTGAAGACGACTCTAACGGGTCAACTGCCGGATATATGCCGATCTCGGCTATCTTTCGGCTTAATACCGTAGTAGCATCAAGATGTGCGAAGGTAGTAGCAGGTGCAGGGTCTGTCAGGTCGTCGGCAGGCACGTAAACAGCCTGTACCGAGGTAACCGAACCGTTCTGTGTAGAAGCGATCCTTTCCTCAAGCTCTCCCAGCTCATTTGCAAGTGTAGGCTGGTAACCTACGGCTGAAGGCATTCTCCCGAGAAGTGTCGAAACCTCGCTGCCCGCCTGTATGAAACGGAAGATATTGTCAATAAACAGCAGGACATCCTTATGGGAATTATCCCTGAAATACTCCGCCATCCTGAGTCCTGTGAGGGACACTCTCATACGGACGCCGGGTGCCTCGTTCATCTGTCCGAAAACAAGCGCGGTCTTGCTTATTACGCCGCTCTCCTGCATCTCCGTCCAGAGGTCGTTTCCTTCCCTGCTTCGCTCACCTACTCCGGTGAATACGGAATATCCGCCGTGCTCGGTCGCTATGTTGTGTATAAGCTCCTGGATAAGCACGGTCTTTCCTACGCCGGCACCTCCGAAAAGTCCTATCTTCCCGCCTTTTGCATAGGGAGCCAGAAGGTCTATGACCTTTATGCCCGTTTCCAGAATTTCCTCTGCGTTCTTTCTTTCCGCATATGAAGGAGCCGGACGGTAAATGCTTTCTCTCTGAACGGAATCGGGTATATCTCCTTTTCCGTCAATAGCTTCTCCCAAGGCATTGAAAAGCCTGCCAAGTACGGCTTCACCGACGGGCACGGATATCGGAGCTCCTGTAGCAATACACTCCATATCCCTGTGGAGTCCCTCGCTTGAGCCAAGCATAAGACAGCGTACCATTCCGCCGCTTAAGTGCTGGGCAACCTCCATGCATTTCTTTTCTTTTCCAAGTATTACATAAAGCTCTTCCCTGAGCTTGGGAAGCTCACCCTTCTTGAAAGCCACATCCACAACGGGACCGTTTACGCCCTCTACGGTTCCTTTTTTAAGTATTATCTCTTCACTGTTTGCATTTTCCGTTTTTACATTTTCCGGGACTGAGCCTGCCATTTGCTTAATCTCCTAACATTTTCTTATTTCAGATATAATGATCAACCTTTTCGTTTTGCCTGCTCTCTCATCTTTTTAAGGGCTTTGGTGCCTGAGGTAAGCTCCGTCATCTCTCTGGTGATCGCAGCCTGACGTATGCCGTTATACTCCTGCTTAAGCTTTTTGAGCATGTCGTCCGCATTCTTTCCCGCAGTACTCATTGCAGACATTCTCGCATTCTGTTCACTGCAGTAGCTGTCAACCAGGGCGCTGTATACAAAGCCCGTAAGCAGGCTTGGAATGATGCCCTTCAGCACCGATGTCGGATCCGGATAATATTCTTTTCCGAACGGTATCTCAAAATCATTCGAATCGTAAAACTGGCTGGCGTTTAACGGAAGGAGGCAGATGCTCTTGCACTCCTCGGGTCTTCCTGCCATATAGTGGGTGTAAATGATATCAACTTCATCCACCACATCATTGTTATAATAGTCCAAAAGCGCCGAACAAATGCTTTTGGCTTTCCATATGGTCGGAAATGCTGCGGAATAGCTGAAGCCTTCAGCCACTTTAAAGCGCCCGTTTGCGAAATAGTTCTTGCCATACTCGCCGACCGGGAACACTATCATATCATCATGTTCCTTAAGCTGCTTTTCCGCTGCCTTGATAGCCGTATGGTTATAGCTGCCGCTTAAGCCTTTGTCGGAGGTAATGAGGAGAAGCGCTCTTCCGACTATCCCGTCCGCATCAAGTATCTGGAAATACCTGTTCTTGTTCTCCGGGATATAATGCAGAAGCTCTCCGAGTTCCTCTCGCAACGCCTTGAAATACGGTGTGGTCTTCTCTATCTCGCGTTTTGCTTTCCTCATTTTTACGGAGGATATCATATACATTGCATCAGTCACTTTTCTGGTTTCGGAAATACTGTTTATCCTGGATTTTATCTCTGCGGCATCAGACATGTACTGTTCCTCCTTTCCCTGTTATTTTCTGATACTATTCAGCCTTTATGGCATGCAGTTTTTTATATTTCTTAAAGAATTCCTTTGCTGCGGTCAAGATCTTTTTCTTTAATTTATCCGAATATACCTTCTTATGCTCGATGCTCATGCAAAGGTTTATATTTGTTTCGGCAAACCATCCGAGCAGTTCCTTTTTAACAGCCGGGATATCCTTTATCGGGATGTCAAGGAACATCTTTTCCTTGGCACAGTTAAGCAGTATGACCTGCTCATATAATGTAAGCGGAGCCTGATTGGGCTGCTTTAAAAGCTGCATCAGACCCGAACCGTATTTTAACTGCGTAAGCGTCTGCTCGTCCAGGTCGCTGCCGAACTGTGAGAATACCTGCATCTCACGGTACTGTGCAAGATCAAGACGTATGCTTCCGACAGACTTCTTCATGACATTTGTCTGAGCTGCGCCGCCGACACGGGATACTGACAATCCGACATTTACCGCAGGCCTCTGTCCCGAATAAAACAGCTCGCTGTCGAGGAATATCTGTCCGTCGGTAATCGATATGATATTTGTCGGGATATATGCCGATACATCTCCCGCCTGTGTCTCAACTATGGGGAGCGCCGTCATGCTTCCGCCGCCTTTTTCGTCGGAAAGCTGAGCCGAACGCTCAAGAAGCCTTGAATGAAGATAGAATACATCGCCCGGATAAGCCTCTCTGCCGGGAGCCCTCTCCAAAAGAAGGCTTATGGTCCTGTATGCCACCGCATGTTTTGAAAGATCGTCATATATTATAAGCACGTCCCTGCCGCGGTCCATAAAGTACTCCGCAACAGCACAGCCCGCATACGGTGCAATATACTGCAGTGAAGCGGCATCGCTTGCGGGTGATGAAACGATGACAGTATAGTCCATGGCGCCGTATTTCTTAAGCGTATTTACAACCTTTGCTACAGAGCTTGCCTTCTGGCTTATGGCAACATAGACACATACGACATCCTTCCCCTTCTGGTTAAGTATGGTGTCCACCGCAACAGATGTCTTTCCTGTCTGACGGTCGCCTATTATAAGCTCTCTCTGTCCCCTTCCTATCGGGAACATGGAATCGATCGTTAGAATTCCGGTTTCAAGAGGTACGCTTACCGACTTTCTGTCTATGATCCCGGGAGCCGGTCTTTCTACCGGATAATACCTTTTCGCACCTATCGCCGGACCGCCGTCTATCGGTTTCCCCAGCGGATCGATCATACGTCCCAATATCCTGTTACTGATGGGTATGCCGGCGGTACGTCCGGTTCTTACAACTCTTGAAGCCTCAACTATCTCCGTGGCGTCGCCGAAAAGTATGACACCCGTAGTCCCGTCGGTCCTTATGTCCTGTACCATGCCCTTTACGCCGCAGTCAAAAAGGACTATCTCTCCGTATGCCACGTCATGCAGCCCTGTTATGACCGCGATGCCGTCGCCCACAGTAAGCACTTCTCCGACCTGCTGATAACCGAGATTAAGTTCAAAATCCTTAATATCCTCTTTCATAAGCGAAATAATGTTCTTGAAGTCTTTCTCTTTCGGTAATGCCTGTATCGATTTCCTCAGCTGTCTTATCCTGCCGAGCGTCGACCAGTCGTAATTGTCATCTCCGACGAAAATATTGAAACCGTCCGCTGCCTTCGGATCCTTTTTTATTACGATCTCAACGGAATCAGCGCCGTATTTTTCCTGCATGATCTGCCCGATTTTCTTTTTCTGTTCCTCATCGGGCGGAAACATGCATCTGATTTCTACCTTTAGCGGCAGTTTTGCTATTTCCTCGCTGTTTTCAAAATCGTCAACTATACTCATTCCAAATCCTCTGTATATGTATTCCTGCTTAATGACTCTCAGCCGCCGTCTTCTTTATGAACTCGTCATAAAGATTGTGGACACGCTCCTCGGAAGCACTTTCCGTAAGCAGCTTCTGGGTTGCCTCTATAACCAGCTCACCGATCTCGGTCTGGGCAGAATCCAGGATATGAACCTTACGGATCTCAGCCTCATTCTCTGCTTCGGCTATGATGGCATTGGCCTTTTCCTGTGCGGTATCGATATATTCCTTCGAAGTCTCTGCGGTTTCAATCTTAACTTTTTCCTTCTTCTCGGCGATTTCCGCATCCGCATCACGTAACTTGGCCTCATACTCTTCCTTCAGTTTTTCGTTCTCGGCTGCATTTTTCTCGTTTTCCTGTTTCTGCTTCTCAAAATACTGCTGTCTCTCACCTATGAATTTCTTTACAGGCTTAAACAGAAGCAGCGTAAGACCGCCGGCAAGGATCACAAAATTCAGCATATGCAGAAGGATCTGCACAATATCTATGTTTAACGGCATGTCAAACCTCCACTTGATCTAAATTATTCCGGATGTCAAAATACGGATCCGTTCCGGCACTCAACTGTACCGGATTGTCCTTAATATATGACCCTCCGATAAATACGGATTTTTGTTACAGTACGAATATGATAAGGATTGCTACGATAAGTGCATAGATTATCGCAGTCTCTATAAATACCATACCAAGCATCATGGTAGAGTTGATCTTACCTGCTATTTCGGGCTGGCGTGCCATGCTCTCGGTTGACTTTGCAACGGCTATACCCATGCCTATAGCGCCTGCTGCGGCTGCAAGTCCGACTACTATGCCGGCTGCCAGAGCCTTTGAACCGGTGCTGTTGTCTGCTGCTTCCTCAGCCTGCTCTACTGCTGTTTCCTCAGCCGCATCAACAGGAGTATCTTTGGAAATACCTATCATCAAAACAAAAACCATTGCGCACATTAAAGCTGCCAGAAGTGAAATAAATCTTTTTTTACTCATGTCTTTTCTCCGTTTTCTATAAAATATAATTACTCTGTTTTCTTTACTTTCTTAGGTTCCACCGCTTCTCCGTAGAATACCGAGGCAAGGGTTGCAAGTACGTATGTCTGTATCAGCGCATGAAGTGATGTAAAGAGCACTCCGACTATGACCGGCAGGACAAAGCTTAATGATATGTAGTAATATACAAGCTCCGTTACCAAAAGTCCGCTTAGCAGCGCTCCGAAAAGTCTGAAGCTCATCGATATCGGGAGCGAAAAATCCTTTAAGACCTTCAGTCCGCCCTTAACACCGTTCGATACGATACCTGCTGCAAGTATCATCAGATATGTCATAAAGCCCATGGCTATCGCGGCATTGATATCCGCTATCGGTGCCGGAAGAGCTATCGAATGCCCCGCAGTCGTAACTCCCTGAATACCCAGCAGCTCGAACATCGTACTGAAAAAGATGTATACGCCCGCGCTGAATATATATGCTGCTATGAACCCCGTCCTATGCGGACTGTTCCCTTTGGCCATATTGTCAAAGAACTCAACCAGGGCCTCTATCACGGTCTGGAACTTTCCGGGGATCATCTTGAACTTCGGTATCGCAAATATCCTGATCAGCAGTGCGGCTACGAGAAGCACCGCAGTTACCACATAGGCTGAGATAAGCGCCGGATTCACATCAATGATGCCGAACAGGCTTATCTTGTTCTTATCATGCAATACACCGTCCTTCATGGCCACCTTAATGCTTTCGGTCTCTGCCGGAGGTTCCCACAGCGCGATTATCGCTGCCAGGATTATAAATATCAGGGCCAGCCAGACAAATATGAAGACTGCCCTGCGCTTTGAGATTTTCTTCTTCATTTCAGCGCCTTTCTGTGTCAGCTAAAACTTTCAGGATCACTTCGATGCCACGGATTGCTTCGTTGCAGGCAACTTTCGCAATCCTGCAAACACCTCGAATCCCACGATTTTTGAAAAAATCGCTTCTTCTCGGTGTTTGGACTTTTTCTTTGTGATTACCTCGATGCCACGGATTGCTCCGTTGCAAGCAACTTCCGCAATCCTGCAAACACCTCGAATCTCGCAATTTTTTTAAAAAATTGCTACTTCTCGGTGTTTGGGCGGTCAAAAGTCTAAAAGCCTTTTCAAGCTAGCTTGAACGGCTTTCGGACTTTTGCCCTTGGCATCTCATTATACACCTTTACTTAAAAAAAATCCACCCTAAAAAATAATAGGGATGAAAATAATCCCAAAAACTTAAACGGCCTCCGGTCAGCGGAAATACCTTACTGTCGGAGGCCGTATCTTACATTTTAAAATATGTTATCATTCAACCTTGGGAAGCTTTGCAACGGATGCTGCGATCTCTTCGTCTGTAGGGATGTAGTCGCTCATCTCTTTGTCATTGTATTTCTGGTAAGCAACAAGATCAAAGTAACCTGTTCCGGTAAGACCGAATACGATGGTCTTCTCCTCACCGGTCTCCTTGCACTTTAATGCCTCGTCAATGGCAACTCTAATAGCATGTGCGCTCTCGGGAGCGGGAAGGATACCCTCAATCCTTGCGAACTGCTCTGCTGCCTCGAATACAGATGTCTGTTCTACACTTGTAGCCTCCATATAACCGTCATGGTAAAGCTGTGAAAGTGTGGTGCTCATGCCGTGGAAACGAAGTCCGCCTGCATGGTTTGCCGAAGGGATAAAGCTGCTGCCGAGTGTGTACATCTTTGCAAGAGGACAGATCATACCGGTATCGCAGAAGTCGTATGCAAATGTACCACGTGTAAAGCTCGGGCAAGATGCAGGCTCAACAGCGATGATCCTGTAATCAGCCTCACCTCTTAACTTCTCGCCCATGAAAGGAGCGATGAGTCCGCCTAGGTTAGATCCGCCGCCTGCGCAGCCGATGATGATGTCGGGCTTGATGCCGTACTTGTCAAGAGCTGTCTTGGTCTCAAGACCGATAACCGACTGATGAAGGAGTACCTGGTTAAGGACAGAACCGAGTACGTATCTGTATCCGGGATTCTTTGTAGCAACTTCAACAGCCTCGGAGATAGCGCAGCCGAGTGAGCCGGTTGTTCCGGGATGCTCAGCCAGGATCTTCTTTCCTACTTCTGTAGTCTCTGAAGGTGAAGGAACAACGGATGCACCGTAGGTCCTCATAACCTCACGTCTGAAAGGCTTCTGCTCATAGGAAACCTTAACCATATATACTTTACAATCAAGTCCGAAATATGCACATGCCATGGAAAGTGCCGTTCCCCACTGACCTGCACCGGTCTCTGTGGTAACGCCCTTTAAGCCCTGCTTCTTTGCATAATAAGCCTGAGCTATTGCAGAATTAAGCTTGTGGCTTCCGCTTGTATTGTTTCCTTCGAATTTGTAGTAGATCTTTGCGGGTGTCTGGAGCTTCTGCTCAAGGCAGTAAGCACGAACAAGGGGTGAAGGCCTGTACATCTTGTAAAAGCCTCTGATCTCCTCGGGGATCTCGATGAAAGGTGTTGTCTCATCAAGCTCCTGAGCAACGAGCTCCTCACAGAATATGGGAGTAAGCTCCTCAGCCGTAAGTGCCTTGTGTGTTCCCGGATGCATAAGGGGTGCGGGCTTAACCTTCATATCCGCTCTCAAATTGTACCAAGCCTTGGGCATCTCATCTTCTGTTAAATAAATCTTGTAGGGTACTTCTGTTTTTGACATTTGTTTGTCCTCCTGTTGTTTTTCTTTTTGGGACCTTTTTATTTTCGTCTGATTACTGTACTATTCTATACTTATTTACAACAAAATTTTCCCACATGGTTGTAAATAAAAGATTCTTCGCTTCGCTCAGAATGACATATGGCTTCGCTCAGAATGACATTTTGAAATATGTACTCCTGCCGACAGAAAATAAAAAGTCCCAACAGTAGTTACTGCTGGGACAGGTAAATTCATAAAACCTGCGGTGCCACCCGGCTTGGTGTAATAACACCCTCTCGTCCATACACCGGTATGAATAATCCGATATAACATCTATCCGCGACCACGGATAAGCAGATCACATACCATCATATGATGACTGTTTTTACGCAGAGTCCGCTGCGTCTCCCATACTCTGCACCCGATTGTAATTACCAAATGCATTTCCGTTCGCCCTCCAAAGTCCATTCGTAATCGTTATCCCTGCCGCATTCCCACCATCTGCGGCTCTCTGTGAAGAATATTACCGAAAACTACTCCTCTTTTTCAACGGTTTAGTTAATTAAAGCACAGCTTTTCGATTTTGTCAACATTTTTTTAATGTTTTTAAGCTTTTCAGGTCTCAAGAGTACTTATGACGTATGCCACATCCCTGATATGGTTTACGGCATTATCGTTCGGGTAATAGAGATACAGCATGCACACTATACCGGTCGCATCATTTTTAAAGAAAAACTCAAGACGGTAGTCATTCCCGTCGGCCGGCTTGTATGTTGTCGAACAATAATCAAGCTTTTTCCCGCCGGGATAGGATATGGTTTCAACATCTATATCGCCGGTATTTGTAAGATTCCCGAGGATATTTTCTATGATAAGCTCTTCGATATCCTCAATATCAAACGAATCGGGATCCTTCTTCACTTTATCAAGATATGTCTCGTACTTAAAGTAGAACATATAGAAATTTTCCGGGAAATCAAGATTCTGCGGTGATATTGCATTCAGATAAAACTGATATCCGTTCACGTTATTGTTTGTCAGACGGCTCTTAACGTACTCATTGTTCCATTCCGAAGGCATATAAAACTTTACATGTCCGTCTGCTGCAAGATCGGTAACCGCTTCTTCATCATACACCTTTTCCGGATAGTATACACCTGCATACATGGGAATCTGCTTTTTTAAGGTTCTTTCCATATGCTCGGCCTTAAGCTCAAACGAGCTGCCGGTCATACCTTTGACTTCGATGATCCCGTACACGGTAACCTCATCCCCGGAACTCAACTGGCTCACAAGACCTTTTACCTGGGGCTCGGAGGAATCTATGGTTATGCTTTTCTCTTTACCGTACAGTGTAAACTCTTCCTTGTCGGACGAGATCGAGTTACCGTACACTATACCCGTGACTACGGCATAGGTCTCATCAAAAAGATCGTCAAAACGGCTCTTGTTTGACGCGAAAAAGTAACTCAGATAATCGGGTGTATACGAAATATACATGTGATCGTTGTCGAGACAGTACCTGAGCCTTGCCGTCCGTTCCGCGGCTCCTACGGAAATATTAAAAACAATTACAAGAACCGCGGAAAAGATCAGTATGAACTTTTTCAAAAACAATTTTGCTTTCATACTCCTACTCCTCCTCTTCCGTTCTCTCGGTTCTGTAATCCGTTTCATTGGCTTTAAGGTAATCTATCACGGACCTGTAGGTTTTTGCCTCCGCGTAGTTGTCAACTACAATAAAATCTTTTTCCTTCTCAATATCTGTCTCAAAAAACGCCGACAGCTCCTCAGGAGAAATTATGACATTCCCGTTGGCCGTTATCTTTTCACCTGAGCCGGACATATCCTCATCTCCGACAACTATCCTTACTTCAACCTTTTCCGGAGGTTCCGGCGGTGTTTCCGTCGGCTCCGGGATATCCGTGATCTGCGGGATATCGGTCGGTTCGGGATTATTTATCTGCGTAGCCTTATCGTGCGCAGTCTTTGCATTTCCGATGGATTCTCCTATGGAACCCGAAAGATCTATGAAGGGCTTATCCGCATTTATAAGCTTAGGCATGTTCCATGACCAGAAAGCAGTAAGAAGAAGGAACATTATAAGCCCTGTTACGATCAGTTTTTTCTTCTTATTCGAGCCATTTTTCATTTTCTATACTGTACCTTACTCCTTTTTTCTCCAGGATGGCTTTTATCTCACGGAACGCAGCAGCCGTGGAATAGTCATCGACTATAGTTACAAGAATATTGTTCTCAACTCTGTAATCAAGGTATTTTTCCAAAGCCTTCTGATCGGCTATCGCGTTTTCAACCCATATTTCATTTCCCCGAAGTACTACGCAGTTTTCTCTTATGATCGGCGTCTCCTCCTGCTCCGAAGCCTTCTTTTCGGATTCCGCACCGTCAGCATAATCGGGGCTTCCGCCGGTCTTGTTGTTAACCAGGTAATTTACAAGATATACTATGGTGAATGCGATAACGATGAAAAGCAGTACAAATATCCCCTTCGGCATCCTCCTGATATACTGCTTTATGGACGGAAGGATAATAAGGAACAAGCCTATAAGAAGCAAACCAAGAACAACTATCATGACAATAGCCGTTGTCCTGCTCATATATCTCCCTCCTTTCCGAAAAGCGATAACTTTTAAGCTTATCGCATAGAAATATTTGAATACTCACTCATCAGATCCTTAAACATGTCATAGATAGCTTCTTCATCCCTGTAAAGCATCTGCTCACTGTTCTCTGTACTAATGGAAAGAACCGCATGCGCGTTCTCATTATTCTGTATGACTTCTTCTATCATGCTCCTGCACTCGGCCCACGCGTTCTTTTCCGTACTCGGATTAAGATTTATCTCTTTTGGCGCATCCGCATTGATCATGACATATATGGTACGGAACTTTCTGTTTGCGGGATTATACCCGGCGTATACGGTTATAAGGTTAACATACTCGCTTATCTCACCGTAAGCCTTCATCTGTTCCGTATATGTGGCGGTCTTTGCTTCCATTTCCGCCAATTTGGCATCTGCTTCGGAAACATACTGTTCGGCATCTGCGTATTTTTTGTCAGCTTCCGCATTATAACTGTCCCGTCCCACCAGTACAACTATGAGGACTATGAAAATGACATCCAAGAGAGGGGTCAGATCGATCAGAAGCTGTCCTATCGTCTTCGGTTTTTTATTTTTTCCCATAATCAGCTTCCTCTGTTTTATTCTGCGGTATCAAGTATATGCTTATCCTTTGCCATCTGATAATTCTGCTCGAAGATCTCAAAATACTGATCCATCTTGTTTACGGTCTTGCTTACCAGTATCGCATCCGCAAGCTTTAAAACGATTGCAGCCACAAGTCCCCAGAAGGTGGTCGACATGGACAGCGTCAGTGCCTCTTTCATCTTCTCTATATCGTCAAGCTGCTGGATAAGACCTGCCACCGTACCAAGGATACCCAGAAGCGGGAATATAGGTACTAACTGCCCGAAGGTCGAGTAAATGATCTGTATCTTATTGAACTCTTCCTTATACTCCAGAGTCTCCTCCCATGTATAGGCGTCGGGAGTCTTTTTTATACCGCCCGGGGTAAACTCCGTAGACCTGTTCTTCTTATGCTTTTCCGCTATCGTATTCTGAAGCTTTGTGATCTTCATGACAACGTATGCAAATCCGGCGATGGTTATTATCGCCATCCCCAAAATGATCCCGTTAATTGATTTACCGATGATGATAGCCAGTGATTCCATATGCTCTCCCTTTCTGCTTATACTTATTCCTTTGGTATGTTTATTCCTTCATTGTCACGGACCGGTGCGATCAATATCCTGCCGGTGCCGGTGTATACATTTACAAGTCCTTCGCCCGAAGCAAGCGACCCTATCAGCGTGCTCGTCGTTTTCTCGACCGAAAAATCAAGCGTCGACGACCAAGCGATAGCCATATCCCCGTCAATCCTTATCACGTCGTCCTCAATATCGGCAACGATCAGCTCATCGAAAGGCACAGGGCTTTCCAGAGCCACGATCCCTTCGCCCGTGAGCCTCGTATTGAAGATCCCTTCGTTACCGAAGATCAGCGAGGAGATGTTCTTCCTGCCGGAGATACCCAGCTCGACGGTATCATCACATGCAAGGAACATCCCGTCCTCTATGACAACATCGCTGTCCCACGATTTAAGGTCTATGAGCAGAATGTGATAAAACGTAGGCTCAAGTACCACATTCCCCCGTCCGGTATAATGGGGCTTTATGATGGTCTCCTTCGTGACACTGCTCTTTACGACCTTCTTTAGGAAATCTCCCGCTCCCTTGATATCTGTGGAAGCTTCGATATCACCCATCATTATCTGCATCTCGCCCGCCTGGACATAGGCTCCGAGATCCGGATCGATATCTATGACCAGCTGACGCTTTCGTACATTCATCTCGGAAGCAAAATACGCCTCCTGAGCTTTCTTCGGAGAAACGGAAATATCCCGCAAATACTCGATCACGGAGAAATGTCCCATCTTGTCTATTATCTTCCGCGACTCTGTCTCCGAAAGCAAATTTGTCCTTATCATCCAAGGCCTCCGGATATTTTTGTAAGATTTTACCAACTACTTTGAAATTTTACTACATTTCGATACTTTTGTAAAGTACTGCTTGAAAAATATAAAATCTATGTTAAAATAAAGTTACTATTTAAATCAAAACAGGAGGTCAGGCAGAGGGATATCTTTCAAAAGATTTTTCTGCAAAAAAGAACATGAAAAAAATTCTTCGTTTATTACCTTTACTGGCACTGGTGATATGTTTTGTTGTATACTTTGAACCGGAAGACACATCTGCCGCTTCATATGCAAAAACCATCACCCTGAAGCTAAAGGACGGACAGGACGCCACAAACGAGATCCAGAACGCACTGGACGAGGCCGCAAAAACCGGTACCTCTAAAAAGCAGGTACTCGTATCTGTCCCCGCAGGAACCTACTACATAAGCCACACTCTTGTCATCGGCTCAAACACATGCTTACAGCTTGACAAGAAGACTTACATCAAGAAGAACCAGAAAGCAAAGGATCCCATACTCCACATGCTCCACACAAAGCAGGGATCAAAAGGAAAATACGCAGATAACTCCAACATCACCGTTCAGGGCGGTGTCTGGGATACCGAGTTCATCCATTACAACGACAAGACAAGCGGCTCCATTTTCATGTTTGCCCATACCACAAAGCTTAAGATAATCGATGTAACCCTTCGCAACAGCTTCGGAACGCACCTTATCGAGCTCGGCGGTGTAAAGAACTGTACAATAAGCGGATGTACGCTTTACGGATTTAAGGCTCCCGATGCTGTAGAAAAGGAAGCCATCCAGCTGGATGTCTGCCATTCACAGTCGATCATCGACAGCGCAGCTCCTTATGACGATTCACCCTGTACCAACGTTACCATCACAAAATGTGAGATATACGACTACTCCAGAGCCGTCGGTTCCCATATGATGGTCGAAGGTATCTATCATAAAAAGATCAAGATCACCAACAACAATTTCCACGACATAACAGAAGCCGCAGTTTACGGATATAATTACGCCGATGTAACCATCAAAGGAAACACCTTCAAAAACATCGGATGCGGCATACAGCTTAAGACCGACTCCGTCGCAAAGAACACCATCCTCACAAGGAACAGCGGCGTTAAGGCCATGAGCGTTGCAAAAAACAAGTTTAAGCTTAAGATCATCGATAATACGATAACTCTTGCAAACGAGCTCTCCGACGACAAGATAAACAAAGGAACCTCAATGGGTATATTCATCTACGGCTCCGATGTATATCCGATGAAGGACGCGACCATTAAGGATAACAAGATCACCTGCAATTCCTCAGGGATATACTTAAGATATGTAAACGATACCGTAATATCCGGAAACTATGTGGACAGACACCAGAATGCATTCTCGGTTGACAAAACAACATTTGCCGAGGATGCGATCAAGCTTCTCGATTCCAGCAATGCAGCGATCAGTTCAAACCACATCTCGACAAAGACTTCTCTTCTGTTTGAAAACGGTATAGCACTCCGTGAAGGAAGCAAGAATGCAACAGTAAGCGGCAACGAGATCACGGCAACCGTTAAATCCGGCATAGGTATTTACGAATCAAGCTCGATCACGGGCGGTTCGGACAATACATTCCGTAAGGCAGGTCTTAACGGCATAACCATCAAGGATTCAAGCGTAAAGCTCAGCACCACTACGATATCCGATTCCTCAGAGCACGGCATTTCAATGACAAACTCCTCTACTCTGGAGCTTGATGACTGCAAGATCATAAACAGCGGCAGCAACGGCATCAACATTGCATCCGGCTGTAAGGTAACGATAAACAAAGGCGAGATCATATCAAGCGGCGGAAAAGGCGTAAATGTCATGGATTCCGGAAGCTTAAGCGCTACAGAGCTTTACGTCAGCAAGAGCACCGGAAAGGGCATCGATATCGGCGGCAACAGCACAAATGTGCTTAACGGCTGCAAGATCTTCAGCAACGGCGCAAACGGCGTCTTCGTTGACGGCACCAACAGTGATACCACGATAAAGAACTGCAAGATATATGACAACTCCGGCAACGCTCTTCAGTTAAAGAACGGAAAAGTTCATGTAGACTCCAATGAATTTACCAACAACTGCCAAAAGGAAGCCGATGGTAAAGCAGTTATGGTATTTTCAGGTATAAAGGGCGAGATAACAAACAATACCTTCTCCAACCCCAACGTTAAGAGCGAGCTCTGGCTGTCCTCGGGCGTTTCTCTTTCTCCCATCCTCTCCACAATGAAGAGGGATAAATCGATAGGACTCAGGGATGCCGGCGGCAACTACTACAAATAAAAATTCAAGGCACAGCCACATAAGTGGTTGTGCCTCTTTTTTATTGTTCTACTATAACAATGGCTTCTCCGGTTGGTGTTCTTGCAATCTCTCCGTTATTGCCCACAGCTTCGCCGGGCTTCCTGATACCGTACTCTTTAAGTCCGTCTTCTATTTCCTTCTCCGACATTCCTATATCCGATACAACAGAGCTTCTCTCAAGGCTGTATATCTTTACCCTCTTGTTTCCCTTAGTACCTGAAACCTTATATACAAGCCTGCACAGACGGCCGTTGATACCGAAAGGCAGGTAATAGCTTCCGGCTTTATACTCGCCTATAGCCGTAGGATCCTCGGTATTCTTGATCTCTATAAGTCTCTTTTCTATCAGCTCAAAATCATGCCATGCGAAATTCTGCACGAGCTTTATGAAAAATACAGGTTCAAAATCAAAAACATCATCATATATCCTGGTCCAGCCTCTTGAAATATCATTCTCAAGGACACGGCTCAGCTGGTCTGCAAGTTCAACAGTCACCCTGTTCTTCTTATCCAGCTCCTCGATAGTCACATCGCATTGGCGTATCTCTTCCTGGACACGCTCGCGTTCAGCTTCCCACTCCATGATATAATGCTTTCTCTCTGCCTGATCCATCGTATCATTTGAACCGCCGCGCCTGCTGTTCCTTAAGTCCGCATTTATCTGTTCCTTCTGACGCTCCGACTCCTTCTTGCTTTCCTCGAGTTCCTTGATCCTGTCGTCGGTCGCATTCCTGTCGGCGTTGAGCGAATGCAGTACTCTCAGTCCTCTCTCAAAACGGCTTGCATCATTTTTCATCGTCTTCCTGATGGAAAGCTCGTCAAGCGATACTACAAACATTTCTCCGAGACATCTTCCCGAAAGTGAAACTGTTTTAGCCAGCTTTTCGAAGGAAAGTCTCCTTCTGAAAAAGAACCAGATCAGAACCTCAACCACAAGACCGATCAATAGAATAACGACCGGAGAAATATCTATTACAAACATAAGAACGATGTCTATGATAAAGAGCAATATCGCCGAGATCAGCCAGATATACGGCAGCCGCTTTACCGTATTCGGATTCCGGTGCCCGCACTGCCGTTTCAGCTTGTCGGCCTTTTCGGCAGGTGACATGAGCGGATAATCCTTGTTCCGGTACAGCCTGGATACCGCATTAAGCGAGCATACAGAAAGTCTGTCATCGCTGCCGCCCTTTATCAGAAGATAAATATCACGCAAAGCCTTGGCCATCTGTTTTCTCAAAATATTCAGAAGATGGTCTTCGTCTTCATCCGACAGTTTTTTATAGATATTATCATATTCAAAGGGCATGCTGACCTGAACATACTCCCTTTTGAAGAGTTTCTTAAAGAAATTTACAAACTTCTTTAAGGCAACCTTCGCCATGATCAGAGGATTGTATGTTTTATATATCGCTGCAAGCTCTACAAGCTGCCGCTGGGGCGCTTTCCCCAGACCGTCTATAATATTTGCCATAACCCCGCTACCTCTTCCTTTAAACAATAGTTAAGGAAATTATATAGCAGAATTTCTTTTTTGTCAAACGGTAACACGAAGATTATAGATTGATCACTAAAGCAGGGCGAATGCCCATGTCGTAGTAGGCATTGGTACCGATGGAGTCCACACTGCCACTTGAGCCCACATTGACGGCACTGATGTCACGGTAACCGGGTGAGCGCAGCCACCACCAGAAAGACAGTTTATCCTCCTCAGTTTTTTCATAAATACTCGGATCAGCACCACGTGCCATAGCATAATCAGTAACAGCGCATTTACGTTTTTCATCACAAGTATCATAGTCTTTTGAAAATCCATAAGCTGTATTGATCATTTCAAGCTGGGACAGCAGGAATACCTTGTCCGCGGTACTGTTTCCGCCCGGTGTTTTATACTCCGGATGATTTTTGTTTTTTATCGATGTTTCCTTTATCATCCCCTGCTCGGTTTCATTAAAGGCGTTCTCATAAAACCTTTTGTTCAGCCATTGCCTTAATGTACATGTTCCCCATGTAACCGTTCCCAGATCTTTGTTATATGGCATATAGTCAATAGCATATTTACTTAAAACAACTATCTGTGACTTGGTTTTTTTAAGCACTATCCACTCTATAGGTTCCTGTCCGTTTATAAAGTTTCCGTCCTGCTCATATGCACCGAATTTAATTGTGTCACCTTTCTTTACTTTTGAAAAATCATACGATGACTTATATCCTGCGCCCAATTTCTTTGCTTCGATCGTTAAAGACTCAGGTTTACTGAACTCACTGTTTATTATGGAAGTATAATCTCCCAGATACTGTGCATTTACCTTGATCGTATATTTACCGGCGGGAAGAGTTTTACAATTTGCATTTATCAATTCCTCGGCTTTTATTGTTACTTTCCTTTTCTTTTTTCCTGATAAAAGTACATCCGCCACGTACTTATCTTCACAACTAAGATAATCATTGCTATACCATTCAGCCCCATCATTATAAAGAGTATTATCTGCCTCAAAAGTCAGATAAACCATATAACTTTCTGCATTTTTTGTTTTCCCGATAGTTAATACTATACCTTTTTCATTCTTTGCGGCTTTTATAGAAATCTTGGGTGTTGCAACTTTTATCTCTTTTGCATCCGCCTGTACACTCCCAAACGGCCATAAAAGCAATACTGCTGTCAGCATCAGAGCTAACACTTTCTTTGTAAATCTCATGTCTGCACCTCCTATATTTTTTCGTATTAATATTGTTTCTTACTTTGATTATATATGCATATCAAAATAACGTCAAGAGTTTTCCAACGTAAAAATAAGCGAAAAGTAACTTTCCGCCAAGATCAGCAAGTATTCAAATAAACAAAGGGTGTCCGGACTTACCGCAACACCCTCTTAATTCAATCTCTATGGCTTATGATGCGGACAGGTTAACAATCTTTGCCAGGTCAACCTTGCTGTCCGTAAACGTCAGCACAACCTGCAAATCCGTAGAACTTTCACTTTTTGACTTTATACCCTATGATAAGAATGAGTCAAATATATCAACGGAAAGTTCATCTTTTTCCGGAACAATATCCTTTTCATCATTTCCGATATTATCATAATTCTTAGGAAAGTTTCCGTCAATCGCAATTTTTATATTATTTCCCTTTAGATAAATAATATTATTTCCGGTATCTGCTTCAAAATAATAGTTTCCGGAATCAAGCCGGTTTAAAACATCTGCAAACATTTTTCCCGAACTCATAGAATAACTATTGTCAGTTCGTAGTACATTTGCAATATGTATACATCTTCCCTCATAAAAGAACGGAACATAATATAATCCGGATGTATTTCGGACAGATATAGGAACTCCGATTTCTATACCACTATCAATATTGTTGTCTAAGCCTACAACAATGATCAATTCCTCTTTCTTCCCAATAATGTATTCTTTTACATCACTATCGTTCCGACTATAAAAATATATGTTATCCTTCTTCTCTGATGTCATTAAATTGTTTACAATTTCTCTATAGATAGGGAGAACTGACAGGAAAGTATCCTCATCATATACTCCTAACTGCTCCGGTGAATATACTCCGGCAAGGACTTTCCCTCCGGTTATTTCCGTGTCAAGCGGGTAACGGCATGAATAATCTCCTCTTAGGAAGTACGTTCCTTCATCTCCGCCCTTCTTTAAGAAATACAGCCATTTATCCCCCTTGATCATAGGTGTCAGTTCGGAATAAGTGATAATCCTTTGATTTTCTTCATCTATGAAGTTTTCCTGCCTTATGGTTATTGTATCAGACTCCGCACTACCCTTATATACCTTGTCAATTTTGAATGTGTTATGCGAAAAGCCCTTATACTCCTTATATCTGCAATCAGTGATGTCATATTGTCTGGTTGTTTCTTTTATTGCATCATCTATAAAGCTACCGGAAACTACTAAATCCGAATCCTCAAAAAGAGTATTGTAATCATCATATGGATTAAAATACCAGTTGGTCAAGACATAGTACGGATCAACCTTATATACTGCGTATTCTTTTCCATTGACAGACATTGTCCTTCCTGTATCGTATGCTTCCTCAATCGGCATTTCCCGTGATTCCGGTTTTTCAGCGATATACATCCTTTCCTCCTGAGAAAGGCTGTACAATTCACACCAATGATCTATATAATACAGATAGTATTTCCCATCCTTATAGGCATACTTACACCCAAGAAACGGTCGGAAATTCGTCTCACCATTTTTCTCAGGCATCTTTCTGTCACTGACAGCAGAAGATATTTCTCCAACAACATACTCTGAAAAATCCTCATCCATATCTTTTATGACAATATAACAATCCCCGTCTATCAAAAGAACCGACGGCAAAGAATTTGCTGCCCACTCATTATCTTCAGCTGCGGCATCTTCATATTTTTGCTTGTAATAGTCTAAATCGATATGTTCTTCTAATTCAAGAAGTTCCTTAAGCTTTTTCCCCTGTTCTTCTTCAATTTCAAATCTCAACATACTCCAATAAGGTTTTAAACAGGTATCTCCTACAAAACAAACTGTCTGTTCACCACTACGATCAGAATAGGTAAATTTCAGCAATAGATAAAGTGAATTCTGTGGAATCTGCCGGTCATCATAACCCTGTGTCAGGTTCAGCTCATCAAAAAAATCTTTAATAGCATTTATCCTGTCAATATCTGTAATAGAATACTCAAACTCTTCACGATCATCAGTTACTGTCAGCCCAACGATATCTCCTTCGGGTAACAATCTGTAAATTCCATCATCTACGCGAATATCATCCAATAAAATCTCTTCGTCCCAATACTTAAACGTCCGTCCATCGCTTTTAAAATAGGAACTCAAATAGTAATCCGCATAATCAATCGGTTTAATTGTAGTAATTTTGTCATAATCTTTTCCCGCGTCCCCTACAATCCAGCTTAAGTCATTATCGATCTTTCGAATTATATATAATCCCTCAGCCTTACCAGGAAAAGAGTCCCCATATCTTAACGTATTAAAAGGTTCACATTCAGATCCCTGCTGATAACTATAGGAAAAGCTTGAAATGGTTGTTACTTTAAACTCATCATTATCTTCACAATTCTTTATGCCTTCTGAAATCTTAAGGCTAAATGTTGAAATATAGTGTGTATAGTGTCCTTCTTCAACTTTGACCATAGAAATATCACTGATACTTCCTATACCAACTATACTGGTTGTTTTTTTCAATGCGTATATATAATCATAAGGCGGGGCAGAACCGGAACCCAGACTATTTAAGGGCCATTCAGAGTTATCTATTACCTGTGCCCCTTTTATCGATTTTAAAGTGCGGTACCTTCCGGTTTCGTCCATCTCGATTTCGTCTTGAACTGGAGCGGTGACAACCGGAGTGACCGTATTTATACCAGGTTCTGAAACTGCACTTGTTATCACTGCCTCATCCGCCGTCTTTTCAAAAGAAGCATCATTTTTCTTTTTAGAGAAAAATACAGCACAGGCGACAGCTGCCACAGACAAAGCCAGCACCACTATAATCGAGATCACACTCATAGGTAAGCCTTTTTTATTATCCATTTGAGCTTCCTCCTATACTTTAAAACCAAATTCTCCGATAATTCAGATTATACCATCAGTTCCGGACTCTATCAATATATAAGACGAAAAAAATATGTAAAAGGTAACCTTCCACCAAGATTAGCAAATACTCCTCATTAACTTATGTTTCTTACAGTTATAAAATGCATATTTCTGAAGCTTCTTACAAGTTTTTGGAAGGATTACTTCCTTGAGTTTTGCCGATTCATCATAATTATCATAATAGGAATTTACAAGGTACTTTGGTATTTTTTTAATTTTTGTTTCACTTAGATCAAGTCTTGTTATATTCCATCCTATACTCTTTGATTCTATTGAAGTAACAGTATCGGGAAGTTTATAGTTCCTAGAAATCTAAACCCGGATCATTTCCCTACATCCATGACCGTCCCGATAAAGAAAGGTATTTTACTGTATGTGTCAATCAGCATAAATAAAAAAGGGCGGTCGAGATATACCTCTGGCGGTTCGGTCGGATTTAATGAAACTCCGTTTTCCATATTCACTACCGTTGCTGCACCGGCCTTTGTACCTTGTTCGTCAACACTGATATATGTTTTATGTAACACGCTGCTGATAAACGGCCGGTTGTCATCCTCTTCACCTGTCTGCATGCCGGAAAAATCTGCCTTATCCGGGTCAAACGCATCTGTTATCCCAAGTTTCTTCAACGTTTCAGACATTTCAATCGTATAATCAAATGAGAACTTAGGGATTTTTGTATAAATTTTCTCATTTTTAGCCGAAGAAATAAGATCCGCCAGGTTCTTTCCGTCTAAAGCTGCGACATAGTCCGATATGCTGATACCTGCTTTCGGCAAGAGTGCCACAAAGGCATACTTTCCACCTTTATAGGACTTTATAAAACCGGTCGCATTTTCACCTTCTATATATTCGTATTCTGAAGAGCTCATGAATTCAACTTGCTTTTCGGTCCCATCTTCTTTGGTAAAAATTCCCTCTCTTACTGCCATATCCATATAAGCTTTCGTCCAGACAGCATCAAATGACAGTGCGTTAACAAGAAACATAAGATCATCTTTCTCTATTTCATCCAGTATCTTAGGGATCATACCGTCAGTCTTTTTATTTACCCATTGATTTATCTCATTTAAAGCAGAATCATCAAACTCTCTTCTGTAAACATCTGCGCCATAAAAATCCGCGTTCTTCTGCAAGAAATCTTTGCTTACGTTTTTAAACCTCTCAGAGATCCAAATGGAATCTGCTAGCTTCAGATTACAGTATTGGCCTTTTTTAGTCATATAATCTATGTAATTATACATATACTGATCAAGCGTTTCAATGGGTACTCCGAACGCACTTTCAAACTGTGCCAGGGTTTCTTTACCGGCTCCGTTTGCGGTCATACCAAGTGCCGACATTACGGACAGGGGCGAGATCAGCTGGTTTTCACCTTCTTTATAGCTGCTCTTAAACAGTTTTACTGCGAACTCGTTCAAAGCAGGAGCATACTCTTCTGCATGAACGAGATCCTGTACACCTTCCTGTCTCTTTACATCTTCCATAAGGTCCGCAGCATTAGCCCCGGCAGTACATCCGGCAAGCAGTGAGCAGCACAAAATTAGTATCAAACATACGTGAGTTATCCTTCTCATTGGCACCCTCCTCATAGTCTATCTTTCCCTCATTCACTGCAAAGCATCTTTAATAATTGTTCTTTATCCACATCTTATGAAACAAAACTATAAATCTATTTTTCATCCTTGCTACTCATATAACACAGTGTTCATGCAGGATTATTAACTATACCTGTAAACAACGGTACATTTGTCGATGAAACTATCGAGAAAAGGAACGGTCTGTCCAGAGTATAGTAAAAATCCTCATCAGGTTCGATTGCACCCCACGCATCAATAGTCTGTATTGCAACGGCACGGCACCCCTCTTCATCTATCATGACTCTTACACCCTGCTTGGCACTTTGTAAATATACATTATCCTTTTCGATCAAAGGAGAAAAATCAGCCAAAGAAGGATCAAATGCATCGGTTACTCCCAAAGCCTTTAATGCACCCTCAAGTTCCATACTTGACGATATATCAAACTTAGGTATGGAAATGTGGGTTCTTTTTATGTCATAATACAGGGTTTTTCCCGATAAGCATGCCAAAGCCTCACTATCCCGCAGAAGTTCTTCGCAGGTTACTCCCTCGTCAGGAAGAATGGTTATCATCTTACAGCCGTTATCCATCATAAACGAAACAGAAGAAAACTTCTTTCCAAAATTATACGAGGTTTTTTCAGTATGCATAAAATCGCATTTCACATCCCCATCCGGCGTATGGAATACATCCTCATTCGTTTTAGATTCATTAAATTTCTCCCTCCATGCTCCTGAGAAATTTAACGTTGAAGCTAATGTAATGATCATTGCCGGACTCATTTTGATCTTTGAAACATAATCCTTTAACAATCCATCCGTATGATCGTTTAACCATTTTCGAAGTCTTTCGACATATTCCCCTGATGCCGGATCTCCGCCGAAAACCGAAGCATAATAGTTCTTTGCCAGTAATTCTATTACTGATTTTTTATAGGTTTCCGCTACATTAAGCCATAATGAAGCTGATGGGATGACTTTCGATTTTCCATTATCCATATAGCTTAATTCCCAGATGTTTTTTGCAGTCTGTCTTATAGTTTCAAGATCCTCAAGTCCAAGTAAAGCCGTTATCTGCCGCTGTGAATTGCCTTCCGTTATCTCAGCCGACATGGCCAGTGACATATAAAGGCTGATTGGTGAATATATCACATTTTTATCCGCATCTGCAAGAACGGTTGCCGCAGTCTTTTCAAAAAAAGTGTATGTGCTTTCAAGTTCACTGTTCGACAGACGTCCTGCATTGTATTGAACCGTATCAGGGTATGTTGCAGTAGCTAGAAGGAATTGTGTATCTGTATCTGCTTCTTTCAAAACAACGCCCTCTTTACCATCCTGAACAAAACCGTTTTCAGATACGTTATCTTTCATATTTGTAGGGTGATTTCCCGTATACGTCCGGTCATTACCGGAATTCATATGAATTTCATTTGCCTGTCTTGTGACAAAGAAAACAATGGCAATAACGGCCGCAACAGAAGCAAACAAAGCGGCAACTCTAAATATTTTCTTTGAAGAAACAGGTTTGCTGTCCGTTTTTTCATTTCTGTCTTTTTCTGTTGTTCGTACATCCTCCGATATGTCCGGAACCAGTTCTTCATCAACTTCACCTATTGCGTACAGAAGCATTTCGTTGTTCTTCATATGTTAACGCCCTCTTTCTCCAAGTATTTCTTCAACTTGTCGCGTATCCTCTTAAGCGTCATCTTGACCGTCCCGACAGAAGCAGCCGTCTTCTCGGATATTTCTCCTACAGGCATCATATACCAATATCTGTACATGAATATCCGTCTGTTTTTTTCCGGCAGTTCGCGCAGAAACCGATTGATCAGATCCTTCAGGACGACACCCTCCTCTATAAAGCTTCCCTTGCTTACACATTCTTCAAGTTCTTCCAGACATAAAGCTATCTCCCCGCCATTGTTCTTCAGGCTTTTATTCTGCCTAAAGCGGTCAATAGCCAGATTCCTTGTTATTTTACCTAAAAAAAGTGACAGCTTCCCCGGCTTCTGCGGCGGTATGGCATTCCATGCCCTAAGCCATGTATCATTAACGCACTCCTCGGAATCTTCAGGAGAACTAAGTATATTTACAGCTATGCTCCTGCAATAGCTCCCATACTTCTCCTGGCTCATCTTTATAGCCGTCTCGTCTCTCTCCCAGTACATTTCTACTATGTCTTTATCATTCATTCCATTAATCCTGTCAATGTCATTAAACTCATATCATTCTGAACAAAGTGAAGAATCATTAAGCTTTATGTAATACGATTCTTCGCTAACGTTACAGGATGACAAATAGAACTAAACTGATTAACATCGGTTCTATACTCTCTAAATATATAAGACGAAAAAAACATCAAAAAAGTAACCTCTCAGATTAATAAGTATTCAAATAAATAAACAAAGGGTGTTCGGAATTACCGCAACACCCTCTTAATTCAATCTCTATGGCTTATGATGCGGACAGGTTAACCATCTTCGCCAGGTCAACCTTGCTGTCCGTAAACGTCAGCAGGTAGAATACGCCATCCTTTATTTTCATCTCGCTGCTTATCCAGAAATCCGAAGCCATAGCTTCTCTCTCAATGTAACACTGATACCGTATGTTTCCATTGCTATCTGTGCATACTATCCATGGATCATCAACTTGAATAACAAAACAGAAATACTTGCCATCGGTAGCTATCAGTTTGAAATAGTCCTCTTCCCCGTATTTGACACCCTGTATATCAAATAACTTCCTGTATTTCCAGTCTTTTCCAATCCTGTATACAGCCCACTGTGAATCCGCCCACTTTTCAAATAAGAGTCTCAAGCTTTCCGGATCATCATAGTCATATGTACCATCATCGTAAACTATTGCCCACCAGTCAGTCGCATATATGTTTTCTCCATCTTTTCCGATTTTGCCCCTTCCTGTCGGGATAATCTTTCCAAGACTTATAAATTTCTCTGTCACAGTATCATATTTGTATACCAGCTGACCTGACCACGCATATAATTCACCCTCGATCTCACCGAATGAAAATTCGCTGTTTTTCCCCTTAGGGTTTACCAGTGTCTTTTTCTCACCGGTCTCAAGATCCATCACGCAGATCTTGTGGTCAAAATTCCAATACTGCCATGACTCTGAATCATTCCCATTAACAGCCTTGCTATAAAACATCTTTCCGTCAAGTACATAAGCTGTTTCATGTGTAAGGCTTGAACCCGTCATATTGCCTTTATTATTGAATATCTTTTTAAGCCCGCTACCATCATAGTTTACTTCATAAAGATATTTCTTTCCCCAGAAATAAATCTTCTCTTCATCAGTACTCAAGACATAGTATACGCCCCTGGAAACAAGCGTTGACTTGCTTTTCCCTATCTCCATGCGGTACAAGCTGTTCGACCAGGGTTTC
Source organism: Lachnospiraceae bacterium (assembly GCA_016290905.1). GTDB lineage: Bacteria > Bacillota > Clostridia > Lachnospirales > Lachnospiraceae > RUG11977. The sequence continues at coordinate 52,743 of JAEEVO010000004.1, forward strand.
CAGTAATAAATATAATTGCCTTCAATAAAGAATTTCCTGACACCCTTTTTATATACCTTGGGAGCCTTTCCGCTTTCTGCCATATTTTTATCATAGCAGTATAATGTGCCATCTGTAAAATACAGTACCCCATCGTGTTCAATCCCGTTCACCCCGGCTGCACACTGCATCTCCAAGCTAAGCTTTGATACATCTACTTTATCTGATGCTGCTTTTGCTTCAACGCTGTACACAAGCGGTAAAAATATCAGAAGAATTAAAAAGAAAAGTGCTTTTCTAAGTGTTTTACCCATAGTAGAACCTCCTCATGTAATTGCAGAGAATATCAGGGAATTTTCTCAAAGATGCCATATAGCCCCGACTATACGAATTATAACATCTTGCAAACCAAATATCAATAGACTATCTCTGCTATCCCTTTCAAGTTCATGAATACAATTTCATCTGCTTCAGAAATTGTATCACTTTATCTCCTTCTTACTCTCGTTCTCTTTTGTAATAGCTTCCTCCAGCGGAATGATCTTAACACCTGCAACTCGTCCACCACCATCATGCTCAATCACATATACTTTACCATCACGAATTTTAGCTGTAACGGTGCTTTCATCAGCATCATAACCATCTTGAATATCATCTACTTTGTCAAGATATCCTAACGAAAACAGATAATTTCCTTCTCTATCAATAAATAAAGGGAAAAAATACTCATCCCCGAAACGAATGCACATGTAATCCTCATCTGCATAATCCAGATACATAATGAAATCTTCATTTATTATATATCCTTGGTCAACACGGATATTAACGCCACTGAAGATGGGTATTAGTTTCCAATCAGCACCTACCCTGTAGATATCTACAGTATTGATACACTGATCAACTCGAACCGAAGCGCTTTCCTTAAGTTCGTCAGGAATCTCGGTTATTATCTTGTACAGATACAGATATGTTCCGTCATTCCCGAGAATATTATAAGTATGCTTTCCTCCAAAAATTTTATCGTTACTCCAATATGTTGGAAATTCAATATTCTTAACTTTTTTAAACTTTTCTTTTTTCTCGTTATATCGATAAATATCTGTTCCAGAAACGGCAAACAGTTCGCCTTCAATCTCATAGAAATTAAATTCCGGGTTGGCACCTTTTGGGTTCAGCACAGTTTTTCGTCCTGTTCCGTCAAGATTTTTGGAGCAAATCTTGTAATCACATGTTTTTCCAGAATAAGGATATGATGCATATGTACCATTTTCACTTTTAAATCCACATGAATAAAAGAATCTGTCTTTGAAAAAGCATACCGACCGCCCACGGTTATACAGTCCATAGTTTCCACTGTATTTAGCAAGTAGTATACGGCTGCCATCTGTTTCTGAAACACTATAAAATTTATTATTATCCCACAGATAAAAATATCCATCTGTGTGAAAATCGGTAAGGCAAACGCCGTATTTTTCCTTTGACAGCTGTGTGGTTTTACCATCGCTTAAGTTTATGCGGTATACTGCATTGCCATAGCTTTTCGTATAAAAGATGGCATCATTGTCAATCCTGAAAGATTGTGCATTGTTGACGACCAATGTCGGTTCCTTACCTGTTTTTGATTGTTCAGCGGTATATTTATATAACTTTGCATCACTTATAAAATAAAGATCCCCATCATACTCAACGCCGGTAAACACGGCTCCGGCCTGCATTTTCTCTCTAAGTCCTGATATATCAATAGTGACATACTTATCAGTTTCGCCTGTTACAGCCTCAGCTTTAACAGCATATCCTCCGTCCAACAGTGCACATACAACCAGACACAGTATAAATGCACACATAAATAACAATGATTTTCTAGACACCTTAATACACCTCCCTTATTTCAGTGACAACAAATCTATACAAAAGTACAAATATTTTATATATTATAATTATGTCAATCATATGACATAATCGGAAATTACTTTTGAATACTCCGTATTATAAATTGGTAGCAATAATACAAATTTGTAAAAAAAGTATCAAAATGGTATCAATACCCCTTTTTTTTGTAAACCTAGAAAGTCAAAGTCACCTCGAAAACGCTTTCAGCGTTTCCTCGGTAACAAAACGATGCTCCGCATCTTCTGTTTTGTTATATTACACTTCTTACGTAGTGCACGATACCCTATGTTTACATTTTCAAACATGCCGATATTCTTAAGTTTCTTACAGTTATAAAATGCATATTTCTGAAGCTTCTTACAAGTTTTTGGAAGGATTACTTCCTTGAGTTTTGCCGATTCATCATAATTATCATAATTGGAATTTACAAGGTACTTTGGTATTTTTTTAATTTTTGTTTCACTTAGATCAAGTCTTGTTATATTCCATCCTATACTCTTTGATTCTATTGAAGTTATGGTATTGGGAAGCTTCAGTTCTACCGGTTCATCAAATCGAACATTACAGAATGCATAATATTCTATCTTTGTTACCTTGTATTTTTCACCTTTATAGTATACTATTGAAGGCTGCGTATAGCATGTCCCTTTTATCCCCTTCTTTTTCAAAGCATATGAACATATAAGGGACACAGTCTTTTTATCAGGATTCAATATCCTGTAATATGAATCCTCAAATATAAAAGCCTCCGGATTAACACTGCTGTCACCTATTTTAGCAATAGGAATTCCTGTATAGCTCCGTATTCCCCTATCATTATCCAAGAATATACACCGTAGCTTTCCGGCAAATAATGCTTTATATTCTTCAAGATATTCCTCAGGGACATATATGATACTCTCAATTGCGGCGTCATTCACATCTATGCTTTCTATCTGTTCAAAAGCATCCGGCGAACACTTAAAAACGAACTTAACACCATGGATTTCTTTTACTTTCTCTGATTCCGGATTTCTTTCCAGATCAAAAGTAAAATGTTTTACTTTAATAATATTAGTCGTTGCAGGTATTTCTATTTCGCTAATCCACTCCGAATTCAAAGTACCATTTGGGGATTCTATAGCTGTTACGGTATAAAGTGTATTTTCATACATGACTGTTTCAGGTATCACGATCTTTACAGAGTTGACCAGATTTATATCATCAAATTCATTTTCCCATCCAATGACCGAACAGATGTTTTCTTCGCCGGTATTCTTTATCTCAAAAGTAATAATCCCGGTCTCATCGGTAAATGTATCACCTACCTGTACTGCCTGTATCTTATGGCTACTTGTCAAAGCAATAAACACCAGTGTAAATATAGCAGATAAAATCAATGTCTTACTCATAAAGATTCACCCATTCCTTTTTATATTTGATACTTATATATCTTAAATCTGAAACTTGATCCAGCCTTTCTAAACATCATGTACATATAATCATTGGAAGATTCTGTATATATTTTTATACCTTCTATTTCAGCATTCTTTATAAAATGATTTGATGGAGCTGTTGTATTTTTTACAATATACTGACATTGAAGAGCATCGCCATAATTAGGGTCATTAATGTTCTTTTTATAGTTTTCATCATAGCTAATCTTCCTCCATTTTTCAAGCAAAATTAAACTGAATTCAGGTATTTTTTTGTTTAACAATATCGATATGCAGTATTGACTAGAAATTTATCTTGACATTTGACTAAGATTAATCCAAAAAAGGTCAGTTTCCTTCACTACTGACCTTTTCCTCTTTCTTTATGGCTCATCTTCAGTTGCTTTTTGAATCATTATCTTACGATAATCTTCCTTTTCTTCCTGATTTATCAAATCACTTTTTTCTATCATTTTATCTATATTGTCCTTGATATATTTTTCCTTTAATCCATCCTTAGTATAAACAGTATTTTCTACATCTTCCTTTAGGTCTTGGAAAACAACCGTTTCATCGTTTGAATCCATCAAAGTTTTATTATAAATAAAAATTGACAATATTACTACCGTAAGTATTCCAAATAAAGCTATACCAAGCCAAAAATAGTGTTTTTTCGACATAAATGATCACCTTATCCTCATATAACATCTTGCAAACCAAATATCAATAAACTATCTCACCTAAACCAGATTTATTTTTTGACATTTGTCAATCAACGTAAATTCCCCGTTAACAGTATCATATTTGTAATTGTCATGAATAACGTATACACAGTCTCCTACTACAGCCGCATGCATCCAGCATTCATCCGTATATCCAGCTATCTGCAGATTCAGAAGCAGTTTGCCGCCCATATCGGTCACGATTACCCTGTCCACTTCCTCACCATTGGCTCCATAACTTAAAAGATAACCGTTCTTTATAGAAAAATCTCCTACACTAGTCCACTTTATATCGGAATATCTTCCAAAGGTTTCCCATTTTCCATTTCTGTCCTCTCTGAGGATTATTAAGCCTCCGCCACTCTCATACTCTGAAATATCCATATTGTACGAATAACCGTCAGTCTGTCTTTTATCATATTGCGGATATTTATCGGCAAGTCCAAGCTTCACAAACTTATTTCCGTTATATTGATATAACATGTTGTGTTCATATGGAATATCTGCCATCTTTTGGCTATAGTCAGTATAAGCGATCAATAAATCCTGATCACGGATAACTAAATCTGCCTCTGCTATGCCTTCCAGTTTTTTCATAAGCTTTTTTCCGGTTCCGTCTGGGTTGCAACTATAAACTTTAGTTCCTTTCACATAGCCTTCCTTTGAAGTAAAATAAGTCTTGAAATAAATCTTACCCTCAAACACGGTAACCATAGTATCCGGTTCTTTATATCCTGAAGAAACATTTGAAGCTATCCGTCTTTTTCCTGAACCGTCCGTACCTATAACATATAGTCTGTTCTTACCTTTAGTCTCATCAGCAAAATATATTCTGTTCTCATATTTCCGAACATATCCACTCCAGCCATTTTTCGTTAGCCTCATCTTTTTTCCTGTATCAAGGTTTACAGCATAAAGTCTGTTATCGGATAAACTGTTATAGAACATATAATTATCGATAAAATTCGGAGTGAAAACATCGTTTTTATATTTTTTCAATTCATAATTTTTTATCCCTATCCTGTAAACATCCCTGTCCGATGCTGCGCTCTTATAGAAATACATGTAATCTCCATATACATATCCGTAAACAGCCATATAAGCTGTCCATGTCTCATCTAATCCGCAGTTCGTTATAACTTCATCTTTAATGGTTTCAGGATCATATATGTCTTTTGACCTATAAAAGTCCATATCGACATGTTCTTCTAATTCCAGAAGTTCCTTAAGCTTTTTCCCCTGTTCTTCTTCTATAACAAATCTATAATTACTTGAATAAGGTTTCAGACAAGTATCTCCTGCAAAGCAAACTATATGTTCATTACCTCTGTCAGAATAAGAAAATTTTAGCCATAGATAAAGTGAATTCTGCGGAATCTGCCATTCAGCATAACCCGGTGTCAGATTCAATTCATCAAAAAATTCTTTTATAGCATTTAACCTGTCAATATCTGTAATAGAATACTCAAATTCTTCACGATCATTAGTTACTGTCAGCCCAACGATATCTCCTTCAGGTAACAATCTGTAAATTCCATCATCTACGCGGATGTCATCCAGTAAAATCTCTTCATCACAATACTTAAACGTCCGTCCATCGCTTTTAAAATAAGATTTCAAACAGTAATCCGCGTAATCAATCGGTTTAATTGTAGCAACTTTATCATAATCTTTTTCCGCATCCCCCACAATCCAGCTTAAGTCATTATCTATCTTTCGAATTATATATAATCCTTCAGCCTTACCAGGAAAAGAGTCACCGTATCTTATTGAATTAAACGGTGTACACCCGGCTCCCTGCAGATAACTATAGGAAAAACTTGAAATAGTTATCACTTTAAATTCATCCTCGTCCTTACAATTCTTTATGCCTTCTGAAATTTTAAGACTAAATGTTGAAATATAGTATGTATAGTGTCCTTCCTCAACTTTAACCATAGAAATATCACTGATACTTCCTATACCAACGATACTTGTGGTTTTTTTCAAAGAATACATATAATCATAAGGCGAAGTATCACCGGAATCCTGACCATTTAACGGCCATTTGGAATTATCTATTACCTCTGCCCCTTTTATCGATTTTAAAGTGCGGTACCTTCCGGTTTCATCCATCTCGATTTCGTCTTGAACCGGAGCGGTGACAACCGGAGTGACCGTATTTATACCAGGTTCTGAAACTGCACTTGTTATTACTGCCTCATCCGCCGTCTTTTCCAAAGAATCATCATTTTTCTTTTTAGAGAAAAATACAGCACATGCGACAGCTGCCACAGACAAAGCCAGCACCAATATAATCGAAATTGTATTCATAGGTAAGCCTTTTTTATTATCCATTTGAGCTCCCTCCCATACTTTAAAACTAAGTTCTCCGATAATTCAGATTATACCACCCGTTCAGGACTCTATCAATATATATGACAAAAAAACAGGTAAAAAGTAACAAAACAGGATGACCGTCTATCAGAGTATCGTATAACTGTCCTTTATAATGTATTCTTTTATATCACTATCGTTCCGACTATAAAAATATATGTTATCCTTCTTCTCCGATGTCAAAAGAATTTGTTCATTATTCTCCGTCTCATCTGCGGGAGGGGTTATATAAGAGGCCGGCTTACCCTTAGCCCCATCATCAAGAATAAAACTACTTTTTACAGTCTCACTATTTCTTAACGAAATTATTATCACCAGCCTTATTATACTAGCTATGAATCTTATTACACAAGGTACAAAGATTCTTCACTACACTCAGAATGAAACTAACATAATCGCGTTAAAACATTTTCTCCTTTCTATATTTTGTAAAATCATCAGTCTTCAAAAATCCGATTCTCCACATCCTTAATCTGATCATTTGTTACCAAGACAGCAGTACGGCTTGAAACAGGACTCCCCCATGATATTACCGATACCTTTTCTTTGGGTATCTTATATGTAGCGAGAATCAGTTTCATATCTTCCGGACTCACACCTTCACCAAGTCCCATCTCAATTTTTTCTCTTGTATTATACACATCTTTATCATATTGATATAGTATTCCAGAAAGCAAGCCACATTGTATGGAATCCCTTTCATGTTGCCATACGCACACGGTAAGCCCATCATCAGAGTTTAAATTAAACCATTGAAAATTTTTTGCTTTTAATCGTTCAATTTTATCATTGTTTTCTTTCACAATAATCATTTTCCGGATAAATAATCCCATAAAAACAATTACCATACATGTCCCAAATATAATAACCACTCTGATTATAAATATCTTTTTGTGCATATGCTTTCTCCTCACTTTTTTCAAGAAAATAAACACAACTACTCTTTTTTAAGCTTTATACCATAAATGATAATAGTTAATATGTCACTGTATTTCCGTCAACATTGAACGATTCAGCTCCAAATCCCGGCGCCTCTGCATATACAGACATCCAAACTCTGTATGTTCCGTGAGACACGCCGGTTGTATCTGTGCCCTGTAGTTTTTTCCCACCGGTGTGATTCCATGAAGCATAACTCTGCCAAGATCCACTTACCAGTTTTTCAAGATATACTGTTATGCTTGTTGACGTATTTTCAAATTTTCCTTTTACATTATATGATATTGATGCACATCCGGATGATGATATTGACAAATTACAGAAAGCATCCTCCACTACAACATAAGGTTGATCCTCTTCAATCTCTATAGGTTCTTCAATTTCATTACCAGATACGCTTATGTTTGTATATATCATAAAAATTGCACAAATACATATGACATATCGACTTAATCTTATTAAAAACTCTTTTTCATAAGAATCTCCTTTCCACTAAGTGATCTATTTCCCTTTTTCATTCACCGCACAGCATCTTTATCAATGTTTCTTTATCCACATCTGAGGAAATTAAATCATAAACGTATTTGCCATCAGTAACAATAAGATAGTAACAAGTATCACCCCACTTGCTATCTTCTATTAGCACCCCGGAATACTCTCCAAAAGCTACATTTTCACTTTTTCCATGCTCAGCTCCGTAATGTGTTTTTACCCAAGTCACAATTTGACTATAATCAATGAATTTATTACCTTTTCTATAACTAATAGCATATGATGTATCCGTCCTGCCTTCATATTCTTTTTCAAACCCTTCGGGTACCCAGACAGGCTCATAGCAGTTTTCAATAACTTTCGGAGGTTCTTCTCCATTCATATCTCTGTCATCAAACGTAACCTCGGTATGGTTATCGAGTTCCTTAACCTTTAATCTATTGATATATCCCATAACCAGAGAGAAACCGCATAATCCGACAGCAACACATACTATAGTTATCAAGCATGCTGCTTTGCTGAATTGCAGGCTTCCGATATGCCAGATCGATCTTTCTTTTGGGGACGCTGATTGCGGGCATTCTTCCCTGTACCCGGAAATATCCATAGATTGGAGAATTTCTTCTACTTTCTGGGAATCGTCTGCAGATAGTCCGGTTTCACCATAATAAAGCTTTATAGCCTCTTTCATTGTCCGGTCTTTTTCTTCTTTCATACCACCCCTCACTCCTGCAAATATTCCGATTTTTTCTGTATAATTATACATTTGTTTGCCACCCTTTCCTTAGGAATACCTTTCTCAAAACTGCGATGCTCCGATACACCCTTTTCTTTGCCGCATCCTCGCTTATCCCGTGCTTTTCCGCAATCTGCTTCATCGTCAACTCTTCATAAAAGTATTCTTTTATATACTTCCGATGCTTTTCGCTCAACCTGTCCAACGCTTCCAACAGGTCGATTACCTCATACTTCTTCAGAACCGTGTTCTCAAAAGACTCAACACTGAAGCCGTCATCGTTTTCTTCAATTTCATCAAGAGGGATTTCATGAGATTTTATCTGCCGGTTCTTTCTGTATGCATCGATAGTAAAGTGTCTGACGACCTTTAAAACATAGTGCCGTGTTTTTTCCTCATTCTTGCCCACTTTATCTAAGTTTCGGGCAAGATAAGAAAATGCTGACTGACATGCGTCCCGTGCAAGCTCTGAGTCCCTCAGCACACTGTATGCTACTTCTACGGCAATACGGCAATATTTATCATATAATTCATCAAAAATGATATCCGGATTATCATTTGACTTTTTCATAATATCTGCTAAATACACCAAACGGCTTTTGACCTTTCGATTTATTGATCCTTTTCTCCCTCTATTATATATAGCGTATAAAATGCAAAAAAGGGACGAATTTTTTCAAAAAAGTTGTTTTCGGTATATATCATTACCATTTTCAAATCAAAAAGGACGATAGCCATATCGGTTATCATCCTTCATCTCGTATGAACCATAGGGACGGGGTTAGTGGTCCATTTGTTTATAAATATCACCTCGAAAACGCCTTAAAGTGTTTTCGAGGTGACTTAATTAAAGATATGTTTTAAAAAATCCTTCAAGTTTATCAAACGGGATATAATCCTTATCTCCGCCATCATACAGGTCGGTATGGACAGCATCAGGGATGATCATAAGCTCTTTATTTTCCTTATACCTGCTGTCCTTTATCATATCGGCATATGCATCCTTTGAAAAATAACAGGAATGTGCCTTTTCTCCATGGATCAGCAGAACTGCGCTCCTTATCTCATTTGAATATTTTAATATGGGCTGGTTGATGAACGATTCACAGCCGATCACATTCCAGCCTCCGTTACTGTTGAGCGATCTTTTATGATATCCTCTGCCGGTCTTATAATAATCGTAATAATCTTTTACAAAGAAGGGAGCATCCGAAGGCAGCGGATCTACCACTCCTCCGCCAAGCTTATACTCTCCCGCATTTAAGTCAGCAAGTCTCTGCGCACACATGGCTTTTCTTTTTTCGTAGCGTGCCTCCTCATTGTCTTCCGAATCAAAGTATCCCTTTGCATTTACACGTGTCATGTCATACATGGTGGATGCCACGGTAGCTTTAACCCTTGTATCTAAGGCTGCGGTATTGATAGCCAGTCCGCCCCAGCCGCATATCCCTATGATACCGATACGGTCCGGATCAACCTTATCATTTAATGACAGAAAATCAACCGCTGCCATAAAATCTTCCGTATTGATATCGGGAGAGGCCATATATCTGACATTTCCACCACTCTCCCCGGTAAAAGACGGATCAAATGCAATAGTAAGGAAACCTCTTTCCGCCATGGTCTGTGCATACAGGCCCGAGCACTGTTCTTTTACCGCACCGAAAGGTCCGCTCACAGCTATGGCAGGAAGCTTTCCTACAGCATTTTTAGGTACATACATATCTGCTGCCAAAGTAATACCATATCGATTTACGAAGGTTACTTTACTATGCTCTACTTTTTCACTCTTTTTAAATGTTTTATCCCATTCGGAAACTAATTTCAGTTCTTCTTTTTTAATCATAATCCGGTCTCCTCTATAATATGTACTGTTTTAAATTTCTGTTACTTACTGATACTTTTACACTATTTTCAATGTCACCTTGAAAACACCTTCAGCGTTTTCTAAGAAAAAAATGATGCTTCGCATCTATTTTGTTGTAATGCTCTCTTAATTTTCAATTACAACCGTCACATCGCCTCCGGACAGAAGGTCTTTCAGCTGACTTCCATCCATGCCCGTTATCTTTCCGAGCCTTGTATAACTCCAGGAATTACTTCCATAGAATATCACCATCTTATCACCCGAATAAAGGACAATATCCCCGGCTGATGTAGAAGTCTGCACATCGTTTCTCGGCAGGCTTTTCCCGATCGGGCCGACCTGTTCAAATCCGCCGTACATTGACATATTTATTGTTACAGGGCCTGTTTTTGCCATTTCCTTTAATGCCGCTACAGATTCATTTTCTTCCCATTTAACGGTTACTTCCGTATTTCCTATCTTCAATCTCATATCTGTCTCTGTCTTTTCGTCTTTTTTATCCGAACTGTCAGCTGTTCCCGCTTCTTTACCGATCCACTCTTCTATATCTTTTTCGGATGATCGTGTAAGGTCTTTTCCTGCCTTAACTGTGGCACCTTCTGCCATGTCTCTTATATGCTGCATGCTTCCGGAGATCCCGCTGCTTCCGGATGTACAGAACGGTATCAGAGTTTTACCTTCCATACTGTATTTTGAAAGGAATGTCCTGATCACTCCGGGTTCCTTTCCCCACCAGATAGGGTAACCGAGATATATGGTTTTATACCGGTCCAGATTCTTTATCACAGTAGCTATCGAAGGTTTTGAATCTGCCGCCTGTTCCTTATTGGCCCGGCATTCACTATCGGAATATCTGAGGTCTTCTGATGTGTAAGCTTTTAACGGCTGCAATCTTACCATATCCGCGCCTGTAATTTTCTGTATCTTTTCTGCGGCATCTTCTGTTGTTCCGGTCGCTGAAAAATAAACTATCAGGGTATCCTTCGTCCCGCCGGATACAGTTACCGTGCATTCATAATTCTTCTTTCCATACTTGGCTGTAATAATGGCACTGCCTTCTTTTATCGCAGTCACCTTACCCTTTTTCACCGATGCAACCGTGCTGTCAGAAGAGGACCATACTGCTTTCTTTGAAGACTTCGCGTTTTTGAGTTTCAGCTTATAGGCCTGCCCTTTTTCCATATGAAGAGTCTTTGCAGATAACCTGACTGCAGCCTTCGTCGATACTCCCGACGGAAGCCATATAAAAAGTCCTCCAAGAATGCTTACAAATGCAAATATAACTATCAATCTCTTCTTCATCCTGATACCTCCTATCCCGCTTTTCTTTTTTACATTGATATTCTACCATATTGACAATCTTTTCGCTAATGAATATAATGAATATTATGATATTCCAAAGCAGAATATCATATGCCCTAAATACTGTCAAGCCGGTCAAGGAAACAATACCTGATCTCCTAGAAAGGATACCCCATGGAAATAAAAAACCTACGCTATTTTCTTGCTGTTGCACACGAAGAAAACATGTCCCGAGCTGCCGAAATACTGCACGTCACTCAGCCCACCCTATCAAAAGCCCTGAAAGCACTCGAAGAAGAACTGGGCAAAAAGCTTTTCACACGTCACAGTTTTTCCATCAAGCTGACTGAAGAAGGTATGCTGTTACAAGATCGTGCACAGGATCTTATTTCTATGGCGGACAAGATAGAACAGGAGTTTCTGACCCTTGATGACATAACCGGGGGAGATATCTATTTCGGGTTGGCGGAGTCTTATCAGATCCGTTTTCTCGCACACGAGATAAGAAAACTTAAAGAAAAATACCCGTCATTTACCTATCACATAACCAGTGGAGACACCGAACAGGTAACAGAAAAACTGGATAAGGGATTGCTCGATTTTGCAGTAATATGTGAAACTCCGAACAAAGACAAATATGAATATCTTGCTTTTCCTGCTGCAGACCGCTGGGGTGTGATCATGCCCAAGGCGCATCCCTTAGCAAAGAAAAAGAGCATTAAAGCAGCGGACCTCATAGGTCAGCCGCTCTACTGCTCTGAACAAAGCTGGAATATTGAAATAAAAAACTGGGCCGGTAAATTATATCCCGAACTACATCTGGAAGGTTCCTTCAGACTTTCTTATAACGCTTCCATATTTGCTAAAGAAGGACTTGGTATACTGCTTACCTTTGAACATCTGATAGACTGTTCGGAGAATAGTGATCTGGTTTTCAGACCCCTATCTCCAAAGCAGGAAACCAAGCTTTATCTTATATGGAATAAATACCAGACATTTACTCCGATAGCAGGAAAATTTCTTGCACAGCTCAAGGAGGTATGACAGGCCCACACCCCACACACACCCTTGTCCGAAATCACACTGCGATATAGGCGCCTGCCTGTACCTTCCACATTTGGGCGTATTTGCCGTTCAGGGAGAGCAGCTCCTCGTGCGTTCCCTGCTCTACGATGCTTCCTTTTTCGAGCATGATGATCCTGTCGGCGATCCTGGTAGTGGAAAGTCTGTGCGATATGAAGATGACCGTTTTGTCTCCGGTCGCTTCAAGCATGGCATGATTCAGCTGATATTCCGCTATCGGATCGAGTGCGCTCGAAGGTTCATCAAGTATCATCAGTCCAGCATCCTTATAGAACACTCTCGATATCGCAAGCTTCTGGCTTTCACCGCCGGAAAGGTTTACGCCTTCCTTGGAAAACTCAGTTGTAAGGTCCGTATCAAGACCTTTTTTGAATCTGTCGATACGTTCCATAAGACCGCTTTGTGAAAGTGCCTTTCTTACACTATCATCTTCGATGCCGTCTGCCACATCCAGTACTACATTTTCTTTTACGGTTCCTGCAAATATCTGGAAATCCTGAAATACCGTACCGATGGTATCGCGGTACCTCTTTACATCATAATCCCTGATATCCCTGCCGTCTGCCTTTATCACGCCGCCCTTGGTGTCATAAAGCCTCATAAGAAGTTTCACCAGTGTTGTTTTTCCAGCACCGTTATAACCTACAAGTGCTATCTTTTCGCCGGGCTTTATATGAAGGTCCATGTCCTTTATAAGCATATCCCGGTTATTACCATATGCAAAGGATACCTTATCAAGCTCAATCTCTTTTGCTTTGTTTTCCGGTGCGAGATTCTCCTTCGATACGACCTTCGGCTCGTAGTTTAAGAACTCTCTTATCTTATTCACATATAAGCTTGTCTCGCAGGCATAAGGGTAGGTCTCCGAGAATACTCTCATGCTGTTTTTAAGTCTTCCGAAGGATGCATAAAGGATAGCCACGGTACTGAAAGAAATACTATGAAGTACCGCTGCCTGGTATACAAGATAACCTATGAACAGAACATCCGCGAAAAAGCTGTTGCAGACATACCGCCTCATGAATCCGAAGAACCATTTCTTTAAGGCATATTTCTTTTCAACAGCGTATACTTCGTCGTTAGCTGCCTCAAAGCGCTCCATTAAGACATCCGAAACACCGGGATTTAACCTTATTTCCTTAGCATAGTCATTAAGGTAATATATCCTTTTTATATAGTCTCTTTTTCTTGATGCAGGTATACTCTCGATTTTGGCAAGATAGTTCTGCTTATTGTACAGCTGCTCAAAGATCATTGAGAAAACAAATGCACCAAGTGCAAATAAAATGGCTGTCTTATCCTTATAAATGAAATAGATAGCGGTCGAAACAAAGGCTGCAAGACCGCTCAGCGTATCGATCACGAACTTGATGACTCTTTCGATCTGATCGTCGATCTGCGAAATGGCAAGCACCTGACTGTTATAAAACTCCGGATCGTCATAGCACTCAAGGTCCATGTCTCTTGCCTTTTCGTAAAGCTTCATCTTGATCTTCTGGCGTACCTTGGGTCTTTCACGGGGTGCCACATAGTCACTTTGATAGACCGTAAAAAGCATTCCGACCGTGATCAATGCCGCAAGGAGCAGGATAATTCCCGCAACACGGGCAAACGGGTAACCGAATTCCGCTGATTCGAGAACATAGCCGATAAGTACCGTATGCTCGAAGAAAATGGATAGCTGGCCTCTCACCGCATCCGCGGCCTGATATAAAACAAAGGAGGGTGAGGCAGAAAAGATGAGCTTTAGCATGTAAAAATTATTTGAAAATACTGTCTTTACCGACTGCTTTGTTTTTTGCCTTTCTTCTTTAGGTATGTATTTCATTATGCGATCACCTCCTCTTCATTCTCTATAGCGAGGTAGTTCATCGCCTGTTTTTTATACATGGCAGCGTAACTGCCGTTCTTCTCCATGAGTTCCCTGTGAGTTCCTTCTTCAATGAGGGTTCCCTTTTCAAGCATAAAGACCTTGTCGCAATTCTTTACGGATGAAAGCCTGTGAGATATAAAGAGCATGGTGTGATCCTGTCCTTCACCGATAATGCTGTTAAACAGTTCATACTCGGCGATAGGGTCAAGCGCACTTGAAGGCTCATCAAATATCTTCATGGGCGCATCCTTAATAAAGGTTCTGGCTACAGCCACCTTCTGACTCTCACCGCCCGAAAGCACGCAGCCTTTATCATCAAATTCCCTTGTCATCACGGAATCGATGCCTTTATCAAGCTGCTCGATCCTATCTAAGACATCAGCCTTTTTCAGAGCTTCTTTTACAAGCTCATCCTCATTTTCATAATGTCTTCCCATAAGGACATTTTCCTTTACCGTCATTCCAAAGAGTCTGAAATCCTGGAAGGTGGTGGCAAAAATATCCCTGTAGGCTTTCAGGTTATATGTCTTTATATCTTTTCCGTTATAAAGGATCTCTCCCGAATCGGGATCATACAGCCTCAACATAAGCTTGATGATAGTAGTTTTTCCGGCGCCGTTGTGTCCGACAAGTGCAGCAATCTCCCCTTTACTTACTTTAAATGAAAGGTTGTGGATGATCTCCTTATCCTTATAGGAAAAAGAAACATTTTTAAATTCCAAGCTCTCAAAATCGGTGTCGGGCATCTCACCGTCAAAATCCTCCGGGATCTTTTCTTCGTATTCAAGGAATCCTTTGAGATTATTTAAATACATGCCGTTTTTAAGAACTTCCATGACATTCTCAAATACCCTGATTAGTATCCATGTCATGGCAACCATCAGACTCGCCATGATGGTAAGATCGGCCAAGGAAATACTTCCGGTCACTCTGTTTCTGTAGATGGCATAAAGAAGCACACCTTCAAATATAACGGTAAAGGTAAACGTGATGCGCCAAAAGTTCATATGTGCATTTTTAAATGCATATTTATTTGCAACCTTCACGTTGTTTACCGTTGCATCCCCATACTGTTTTCTCATAAGAGAGAATACATTTGAAAGCCTTATTTCTTTGGCTCCGTCGGGAAGATACATCATTCGGCTGACATAATTTAAGACCTTCTCATTCGGAGCCTGTTCCTTATATCTTTTATAGTCATATTTGTTTTTCAGATTTCCGAAGACGAAATTACCGATCAGCGGTGAGATGATAAAAAGCATCGCATAATGATCTATCTCATACATCATATAAAATACAGAAACCGAAGCGGCAGCACCTATGACTGCACCTATCATCCCTCTGATGACAGCAGTGATCTTCTGCTCCGCTCCATCCATCGCCATTGTATAACGGTTGTAAAAATCGGGATCCTCATAACAGGAAAGCTCCACATTTTTCGCCTTCGCGTAGAGTTTTTTATATATGCCACCATACAATCTGTTCGTCTTTAAAGGATAGACAACATTATCCACATATCCGGTGTATATGGCAAGAATGCAGAATATCACGCCACATATCAGGATGAAACTTAATATATCCTTAAACTCCCTGCCTTCAGACAGATCATTTACGACGACCTTCATGAATACTCCGTCAAAGAATACCCACTCACTCTGTCCGATGAGCCACATTATAACAGTATGCAATATGAAGCTCGGGCAGATTGCTGCAGCAAGCTTCATGGCAAACCACGAATTTTTCATGGTTGCGGCAAAGGACAATTTTTCTTTTTACCGTTTTCCTTCATAATCACTCCATTAGTGTGACAAGAGACCCGTCCCCCGTCACATTATAATACTTTCTGCATCCAGATAAGATCATACCATCTGTCAAACTTTTTCCCGACAGCTTTCATATTTGCCACTTCTGTATAGCCCTCTTTTGTATGGAATTTTATGCTGTCGTGAGTAAGATACTCGTCTTCGTTTTCTACATATGCAATTCCTGCAAGGAGATTGACTATTCCCTTAACTTTAAGCCTTTTTTCAAGCTCCCTGTATAGCAGTGCTCCTACACCCTGCCTGCGGCAATCCTTATCTATATATATGGAAGTCATTGCGGTCCAGTCATATGCTTCGCGCGTACTGTATGCACTTGCATATGCATATCCCAGCACCTGACCGTCCTTCTCGCAGACAAGATAGGGATATTTTTTTGTGTACTCCCGTATTCTGTTTTCAAACTCTTCTGTGGTCGGCACGTGGTATTCAAATGATACTGCCGTATTCAGCACATAATGTGAGTATATTTCGACCAGCCTTTTCGCATCTGAAATCCTGACATCTCTGATAATATATTCGCCCATATGTTTATCTCTTTCCTATTGTTCTGAATATTCGGAACGGACCACTAACCCCGTCCCCCTGGTCCACTACGTCAAATGCTCCCAGAGAGCGTTTGACACGGCTTAGCCCCCCGACTCATTCTTGCATATTTCTTCCAAAATATCAACTGCATTTGCTACCATCTTAGGACAGAAGTCAGTGAACAGTTTATTGTCCCTTGCATATTGTACGCCTTCAGGTGTCCTAATATCACAGCCAAGCAGGTCATTACATAAGTATGAACCGCATTTTTCGGCAAACTTCTTCATCATTTCATCATTGACTGCGTTGGCACGCTGCCTGCTTATCAAATCCTCCTTGTCGGTCTGGCCATATTTTAGCCCCAACACCATCAATGCCCCCGTACAGGCACCGCACACCTCTCCTTTTCGCATGCCGGAACCAAAGCAGGCGCCAAGCTTTAATGCCTGTTCTTCCGTTATCCCGCATTCATCGGCGAATGCCGCAAGCACTGCCTGAGAACAATGAAATTTATCTGCAAATAATTGTAATGCTTTTTCTTTATGTGTCATAATTCTATACTCTTTCTGTCTTATCAGTTTACCTTTTGCGGCAGATGTAGAGCAGATGGTTGGTACAACCAAGTAATTCTTAGCCCCATCCTTCTGTTTTAAAGTGCTTTTATTTCATCTGCGCACTTTGCAGCCATCACCATATCATATTTATCTTTCACCAGGTACTTAAGATCATCGCTTAACTCATTATAATCTCCGGTCAGTTTATCCTGTACAAAATGCACAGCGTCTTCTTCACTTAATCCCATCACCATGCTGGGTAATGAATAAAGCTTATTTATAGCATCAAAATGGGATAATCCGTCAGCATCGACCAATATCTGTTCTTCCTCTGTTGTACGGTATTCACTTCTTTTTTTACTGTGGTTTAAAATACATTTTTTTACAAGCTGCACTTTATCTTCCGGATAATCGTTCTCCCTTAATAACCGTCC